>JBKJLJ010000949.1:0-10384 GCA_046597015.1 Bryobacteraceae bacterium | reverse complement strand
CGCGTGGTTGGTTTTGAAGAGCGGTTAGTCCCGAACTTTAAGGGGTTGAGCTTTTCGACCCGGGCGGATCGGATCGACCGGCAGCCCGATGGCAGCACGGTGATCCTGGACTACAAGTCTGGCTTGGTATCGAAAAAAAGCTGGGAGGGGGACCGGCCGGATGAACCCCAGTTGCCGATTTACGCCATTACGGCCGACCCGACGCCGGTGGCGGTGGCGTTCGCTCAGGTCCGGCGGGGGGCTTGTGAACTGGTCTCGGCTCCGGTACCGGTGGAAGAGTGGCGGACGGTGATCACCAATCTGGTGGACGAGTTGCGGGCGGGCGTGGCGGCGGTCGAGCCGAAGGATAACGGCAGGCCTTGCGCTTACTGCCATCTTCCTACGCTGTGTCGCATTGCGGAGGTGACCCCTGCCTGAGGCCGTCCGCCAGCGAGTTCTCGATACGACGCAATCGTTCCTCGTGCAGGCCCCCGCGGGGTCTGGCAAGACGGAGTTGCTGACGCAGCGCTTTCTGGCTTTGCTCGCGACGGTTGAGCAGCCGGAGGCGGTGGTTGCCATTACGTTCACGAAGAAAGCGGCCGGGGAGATGCGAGCACGCCTCGTGCAGGCGCTGGAACTGGCGTTGGGGCCTGAACCGGCCGAGCCGCATAAACGCCAGACGTGGGCGCTCGCCCGCGCCGTGAACCAGCGCGGATGGGACCTCGTCGACAACCCGTCCCGACTCCGCATCCAAACCTTCGATGGATTCTGCCGTTCGCTGGCCGAGCAGATGCCGTGGCTGAGCCGGTTCGGGACGCCGCCCCAGATCTCCGACGAACCCGGCAGCCTGCATTATTCCGCAGCGCTGGCCGCCGTGAGGGATGTCGAGCGGGGCAATACCGCGGTGGCCCGGTTGCTGCTGCATTTGGATAATCAGTATGGCCGCGTCGTCGAGAAGATCGCTGAGATGCTCGCCCGGCGGGACCAATGGCTGCGGCACTTGCACGTCGATCGTCCGGGGTTGGAAGCGGCGCTCGGGGTGATCGCAGGGATCCATCACGATCGGCTGCGGGCTGCGGCGCCTTCCGGCATCAGCGGGGGATGGGCTACGGTGCAAGCGGCGGCGCTAACGAAGGCAGGGACGGTGAGTAAGAAGTGGGCCAAGGCGAACGGGCCGTCCGACGACTTCATCGAGTTGATCGAGAAGCCGCTGCCGCCGGAGCAGTTAACGGAAGAGCAGTGGGAGCTGACCGAGGCGATTCTCGATGTGTTGAAGCTCGCGGCGGCTGAATTGAAGCTGTTGTTTCAGGAGCGCGCCGAGACCGACTACGCCGAGGTGGCCATGGCCGCGATCGCGGCGCTCGGAACGCCGGACCAACCGACGCCGCTGGCCGAAGCGCTCTACTACCGAATCGAGCATCTCCTGGTCGACGAGTTTCAGGACACCTCTTCGTCTCAGTACGAAATTTTGCGGCGGTTGACCGCCGAGTGGGTGCCGGGGGATGGCCGGACGCTGTTTCTGGTGGGCGACCCGATGCAGTCGATTTATGGATTTCGCGAGGCCGATGTAGGCTTGTTCCTGCGGGCGGCGGCCGAGGGGTTGGGTCACCTGCCGTTGGAGTTCCAACAGTTGACGCGGAACTTTCGATCCGACCGGGAGCTGATTGGCTGGTTCAACGCGGTGTTCCCGTCGGTGCTGGCTCCTGCGGTGGACATCGAGACCGGGGCGGTGCCCTACGCGGCCAGCGACGCGACACGGGAGTATCCGGGGTGCCAGGTGACCCCGCTCTGGGGCGGGGCCGGGATGGTCGCCGATCTGGTCGAGCGCCATCCGGAGAGTAAGATCGCGGTGCTCGTGCGGAACAAGAGCCACGCGGTGCCGATCATGGCCGAGTTACAAAAACGGACCATTCGGTTTCAGGCGGTGGACCTGGACCAGTTGGGAGAACGGAGTGCGGTGCGGGACCTGGAGGCATTGACCCGGGCGCTGCTTCATCCAGAAGATCGGACGGCTTATCTGGCCGTGTGCCGGGCACCTTGGGCGGGTGCCACGCTGGCGGATTTGGTGGCCGGGGTTGCCCCGCCCCGGGTTTTGCAGGCGATCGAAAACGCTCGTCGCGAGCGGCAGCGCGGGAGTCTGCGCCAGCAAGTGGAGCGGTTGTGGCTCGAACTGGGTGGCCCGGCGACGCTCGCTTCCGAGGCAGATCTCGAAGATACGGCGGCCTTCTTTGCGTTGCTGGATTCGGTCAATCCCGCGGCGGATTTGACGGTTGCTTTGCAGCGTTTGTTCGCCCGGCCCGACCCGCTGGCGGACGGCCGGATTCAGATTTTGTCGATGCATAAGGCGAAGGGCCTCGAATTTGACGTGGTGATTCTGCCGGAGTTGCATCGGTCCGGGGGCAACGATCAACCGAGCTTGCTGCGGTGGCGGATGGCCGGGAACGAACTTTTGCTGGGTTGCATTCGCGAGACCGGGGCAGGGCCGGACCCGATCTACGAATATCTGCGGCACCACGACAAGACGCGGACGACGCTGGAGATCTCGCGGTTGCTCTATGTCGCTTGTACCCGGGCGAAGCGGCACCTTTATCTGCTGGTGCATGGCAAGCCGAAGAAGGGGACGCTCGGGCATCTGCTGGAGGCTACGTTGGCCCCGGTGGTACAGCCGGTGGATGACGCCGAGCCCGGGGCGACCCGGCAAATTCTGCGGCGGTTGGCGGCGAATTGGTCGACTCCGCGGCCGCCGGAGCCGATGGCTTGGCCACATGCGGAAGAGATTGACGAGGTCGACGATGGAGAAGAAGCCGGGCCTTGGGAGCAGCGGGCGACGGGGTCGGCGGCCCATTTGATTTTGCAACGGATTGCCCATGACGGTCTGGCCGCCTGGCCCGTGAAACGACTGGACGAAACGAAGCCATTCTTACGGACTCTGTTGCCGGAGGAGGCGGTGGAGCAATGTTTGCGGGCGCTGCGAGCGACGCTTCGGAGTGAGCGCGGTAGATGGATTCTGGGGGATCACGCCGAGGCCCGGAACGAATGGCCGCTGACGGGGCGAATTGGGGATCAGCTTTACAACGTGATTCTCGACCGGACTTTTGTTGACGAGACCGGGACCCGCTGGATCATCGATTACAAGACCGGCAGCCAGACGGAGGCGCATCGGGAGCAGTTGCAGCGTTACGGGCTGATGGTTTCGGCTCTCGACGCTCGTCCGATTCGGTTGGGTTTGTATTACCCGTTGAGCAACGAGTGGAACGATTGGGCGTTTACGATTTCTCCGCGAGGAGAATCAACGACTGCCCGAGCGGAAGGTTAACGCCGGCAGCGAGTAGGGCGGCTTCCGCCGCCAGCGGCGCGTAGAGTAGACTGTCGAGCCACGGCGCCACGGGTTCGACCCCGCTGGAGGCCTGGCCGCCCAGCAGCGGTTCGACGACGCGGAACTTGAACAGGGCGACGGGCAGGAGGAGCGAATTCGCATAGGTGCAGCGAAGGGTTCGGAAACCATGGCGTGCGGCGAGGGCGAGGAGCCGGGATTTGGTAAATCGCTGGCGCTCGTGAGCGAACACGGAGTGTTGGCTGCGCAGAATATCGAGGGCCGAAACGCGAAGGGCCAGGAGTCCGCCCGGTTCGAGGACGCGAGCGAACTCGGCCATGGGTTCGTCTTCCTTGCCGCGAGGCAGATGGACGACGACGTCCATCGAAACGAGCGCGTCGAAGGCTTGGTCTCTGTACGGCAGGTGGCACATGTCGGCCTGGACCATCCGTTGGACGCCGAGGGTCTGGCCAAACTCCAGCCCCTCCCAGCCGAGATCGAGCGGATACATGGGCCACTGGTAGCGTTCCTGAAGGGCCAGGGCGAAGTGTCCGGTGCCTGCCCCGATCTCGGCTACGCGCTGGAATTTCCGCTGCTTCGCGGCGGGGTCCAACAGACCGAATATGATCTGGCGCATTCCGCGATACCACCAGAAGTCGTTCTCGGCTTTAGCAATATTGGCGAATTCAGCCGAGTTCATCATATGGATTCAGGCGTTTGGGGCCTTCCTGGTATCGCAGATTTTGAATTGCAGTGTCAAGCCGCGGCTTTGGCTTCGATCTTCGCGACGGCTAGCTCCAGCGCTTCGGTGAAAACGGCCAGCAACAGGCTAGGGACGGCCGAAAAGTCCGCTTTGGGAGCGAACCGCTTGAGGCGGACTTCAATCTTGTTGAAGGTCCGGCGGACCTCCCGTTCGATCTCTAAGCCGACTGCCCGGCGTTGGGTAGTTCCTTTCGCCTGAAGTCGAGGAACGATCGATCCGAGCTTGATGATCTGGGTGATGATATCCTCTTCGGCCTTCAGCATGGAATAAAGACCGCGCTGGGAACGTTTTACGCGGATCAGGATCCGCTCGGCCAATCTGGGATTAAACGAGGCGAACTTCACGGGTCCCAGCGAGGCGGCAAGCGGCCGGAGTACCTCGAGTTCCCTGGCAAAATTCCGATCGATCCAGTGAAAGCACCGCTGCATCATTTTGCGGTCCAGGACGTCATAGGCCATGCAATCGACGTGCTCGCCAATAGCGGGCCGGGAGGCTCGCCAAGCGATGATGCCGCAGGCCAGATCGATATCTTCCAGCCGTTCGAGGGAATCGAAGTAGAGACAAGGCAGCCATTCCCGCAGACCGGCCTGGACGGCAAGAGAGACTTTCGAGTAGACGGCGGCATACCGATTAGAGTGTTCCGCGGGCGCAATGGCCCACCCGCGGACGGGGCGCCACGCGCGGTCGGGCGGGAGGGGGAGCAGGCTCCGGTTGCCTACGCTGGAATCGATGGCGAGCAGCGCCGGCAGCGGTTCGCCGAAAACGGCGTGGCGGAACAGGCGGATCGCTGTTTCGACCGCATCTTCTGCGGGAACCGACGACGCTGGAGCCTCGATGGGCTGTTCGGTTTCCGAATTCCATGGACGGCAATCGACCGAGGGCGGGTGCACATCGCCCCACGAGTTGATGCATGCGGAGGAGTCAACCCCCGACTGAGCCATCGGCAGAAACAACGTCTGCACCGGATTCAATGAATTGCGTTTCATCACGCCCTGAATTTATCAGCCGGGTGGTCGATTCCGAACTATGGGGGGCTGGCGGGCCGCCATTTTTTGGTAGATAAAGGGATTGCAATTAACGACTTAAAGCGATCAAAAATAAATATGAATTGCTTGTGAGCGGATTTTCGTCTTGACGCTGACCAGTACTGTTGGTGAGTTGGTACTAAGTTGGGAGCATTGGGGTGGTCGAGGTCCCGACATCCGGCAGAGGGGCGGCCCGGCGGAAGGGTTGCTTCCGCAGGTAGGTGAGCGAGCGCCAGCCCCATTCGAGGGGGCCGAACAGGAAGTGGCGTAGCCAGATCGGGCTAACGATCAACTGGAAGAGCCAGATGGCGAAGACGACGTAGTAGAGTTGGTGCCGTTCGAGTTTTCCGTAAAGTCCGAAGCCGAAGCCGCTAAAGAGGATGGCGCAGATGATGGAGTGGGAGATGTAGTTCGTGAAAGCCATGCGGCCCACGGCGGCCAGCGAATTGCGCAGCCACGAGAGGTAGCCGGAGCGGCAGAACAGGAGCAGTAGGCCGAGGTGTCCCATGGTCATGCCGAGTCGACCGACATCATAGGTGACGTTGGTTTGGAGGAAGGCGAAGACGGTGAAGCCACTGTCGATGAGGGTGCGAGTTTCCCAATAGTTCACGCTCAACCCCACCGAATAGCCAGCCAGCAACATGAGCCAATAGACTTTGGACGGTTGGGCGAGGGTTAAGACTCCGTTACGGAAGAGAGCCATCCCGATCAGCATCATCGAAAAGAAGTCGAAGAAATACCGGTAGAATACCCAGGACTCCTCGTGGGCGTTATCCGGCGCCTGGTGGATGACCAGGCCCAAATAACTGCCCTGGTGGGCCGCGATCCTTTTCTGGATCTTTTCGGCGTCCGGCTTCCGGTCGGAGACGACCTCTTTCCAGGCTTTAATGTCTTCGTCCTGGGTTTTGGTTAAAGGCCGGCCTGTGGCAGCTACTTTTTCGGCGGCGGCAGACTGTTCGTACTTGGAGATCGCGGAGAGGCGCGCGCCTTGCGTCCACATTATGGAGACGGCGAAGCCTACGGCCGCGACGACGAAGAGCACGCGGGGCGCCAGTTTCCGCAGCGGATAGAGGAACATGCCTACCAAGCCGTAGTAGAACAGTATTTCTCCGGTCCAGAGGAGGAGATAAGAGTGGACCATGCCGAAGACGACCATGAGCATCATGCGGCGGTAGTGAAGGTCCGCCGCGTCTGCGCTGCCAGCCGATTCGCGTCGCGTAGCCAAGGCGACCAAACCCGCACCGAAAAGCACGGAAAAAATCCCGCGCTGGGTGCCTTCGAAGACCATGTTGGTGATGATCCAGGACCAGAGGTTCGCCCCGGTGGCTCCGCCGAAGTTGGTGGGGTCCTCATAAGCGAAGGGCAGCCCAAAACCGGTGATGTTCATGAGGAGAATACCGAAGAGCGCCACCCCGCGAATGGTGTCGAGACTCTGGAGCCGCTCGGATTCGGCTAGCGGGGCGGCGGCAAGGGTGTCAGGGAGAATACTCATTGGGTTTTCTACTGTGGATTTGGGGACTTCAGAACTTTAGCACGAGCGCCGCGATGGGTCGGGCGGCGACGGGGTAGTGATTTCGTTGACTCATTCGATACACAAGCTGTATAGTGGCGCATGGCTATCCGGGTTTTGATCTTGGTAACGCTGGCGTTGAGCGCGACCATGGCGTGGGGACAATCGGCCCCTATTGTGCAACCGGGTGCGCCGGGGAAGGCGACCAAGACGGTCACCCCCGCGAAAGCGGCGTTGTCCACGATCAAGGTGGCGGAAGGGGATGTCGTTTTCATGCAAGGCATGATCCACCACCACTCCCAAGCGGTGGAGATGGTGGATCTACTGCGCACCCGCGGTGCTAGTAAAGATCTGCTCGCCTTAGGCGAACGGATTACCATTTCGCAGAGCGATGAGATGCGGTTCATGAAGGAATGGCTCATCGAACGCGGCAGACCCGTGGCCCCCGCGCACGACCATGCGGCTCATATGGCGGGCGGCGGCATGCCGATGATGCCGGGCATGCTCACCGTTGCGCAGATGGAAACCTTGGCCAAGGCCAAAGGCGCGGCGTTTGACCGCTTGTTTTTAACAGGAATGATCCAACATCACACCGGCGCGCTGGTGATGGTCGACGATCTATTCGACATTCCAGGTGCGGGACAGGACCCAGTCATGTTCGATTTCGCGACCGATATCGATAACACTCAACGCGCAGAAATCGAAATTATGCGCGGCATGTTAAAGGAGATCCGTTGAGTATGAAACGAACATGGAAACAGTTTGGTTTTGGGCTGGCGTTTGTTTTGACGCTATCGGCCGGCTATGGCCAGGCACCGACGGCTCCAGCCAAACCCGTGGCTCCGGCCAAACCGGTGGCTCCGCCAAGGCCACCGTCGGTCTTTTCGAATCCTCGCTCGGACGCGAGCGATCCGCGGATCGGCCTGAAGGCGGGTTTGCACGATGCCGGCGAGGCGGCGTTTGGCATGCAGCGGATTGCGACGCTGCCGAAACCGACGGGATTCGCTCCGGGAGATCCGGGTACCACGACGCCACCGATTCCAACCGAACAACAGGGCGTGGGGGGAGACGGACCGGGTGCAGGACGGACACCCCCGCAACAGTACGGATCGACCAACTCCGACTTGGCTTTCAGCGGGAATCACCTGTTCGTGGGGAACTATAACGGCATCAATTTTTATGACATCGACAACCCGGGGAAGGTGAAGCTGCGGACCTCGCTGCTGTGCCCCGGTGGGCAGGGCGATGTGTCGGTGTATGGCCATTTGCTGTTCATGTCGGCTGAGGCGATGAATGGCCGGAGCGACTGCGGGGGGCAGGGAATCGCGTTGCCGGAAGGCTATAAGCCTCCGCCGCCACCTCCGCCCGCGCCGGAGGGCACGCCCGCCGGGACCAGGCCGCCGCGCCGGCCACCTCCGCCGAGCCCGGATCGGTTCCGGGGCGTGCGCATTTTCGACATCAGCGACCTCGCGAAGCCGAAGCAGGTAGCGACCGTGCAGAGCTGCCGGGGGTCGCACACGCATACGTTGGTGTTGGATCCGAACGACAAAGAGAACGTCTATATCTACATTTCGGGGACGGGGCCGGTGCGACAACCGGAGGAGTTGGCGGCGTGCTCGGCGGGTGACCCGGATAAGAATCCGGAGACCGCGCTATTCCGGATTGACATCGTGAAAGTGCCGTTGGCGCACCCGGAACAGGCGAAGATTGTGAGCAGCCCGCGCATTTTTACCGACGAGAAGACGGGAGCGGCGAACGGCCTGTGGAAGGGCGGTACGCACGGAGAGGGTTTGCAGACGACCTCGCTTACCGACAAATGCCACGACATCACGGTGTATTCGGCGATTGGCCTGGCGGCCGGGGCTTGTTCCGGGAACGGGATTCTGCTGGACATTAAAGATCCGAAGAACCCGAAGCGGATTGATGCCGTGAGCGACCCGAACTACGCGTTCTGGCATTCGGCGAATTTCAACAATGATGGAACGAAGGTGCTGTTTACGGATGAGTGGGGCGGCGGGGCGCAGCCGCGGTGCCGGGCGACGGATCCGATGCACTGGGGTGCGGATGCGATCTTCACGTTGGATAAGGGAAAGATGACGCTGGCTTCGTATTACAAGATGCCGGCGGCGCAGACCGACACCGAGAACTGCGTGGCGCATAACGGTTCGCTCGTGCCGATTCCGGGGCGCGATATTCTGGTGCAGTCCTGGTACCAGGGCGGGATTTCCCTGCTCGACTTCACCGATGCTTCGCATCCGATTGAGGTTGGCTACTTCGACCGGGGCCCGATCGATGCCACCAAGCGTGGAATGGGCGGACAGTGGTCCACCTATTGGTACAACGGCTACATCTACGGCGCCGAGATTGCGCGGGGCGTGGATGTATTTAAGCTTGTGCCGAATAAGTTTCTGACGCAGAACGAGATTGACGCTTCCAATCAAGTGCATTTTGACGAATTGAACGTGCAGAACCAGCCGAAGATCACGTGGCCTTCGAATGCGATCGTGGGCCGGGCGTACGTGGACCAGTTGGAGCGTAGCGGCGCTTTGCCGGGGCAGCGAATTGCGGCATTGATGACGGCATTGTCGGGGACCGATAAGCGGAGTGCGGCGCAGCAGGGGAGCCTGGCCAAAGGCTTGGTGAAGGATGCGGCGGCAGCAAAGTCGGCGGCGGACGGACAAAGAATGCGGGCATTGGCGGGGATTCTGAATACCCTAGGGGCGGCGCGGCGTTGAAGCGACGAATCTTCCTCGGCACACCCTCTCTCGCCGCGGTGAGTGCGGGGGCAACGGCTCCCGCCTCGCTGCCCGTGGTTGCCTCCGGCGATGGTCTAGCGCTTTCCCCGGCGGAGTACGCGGCGGTCCTGCAAAAGCATGGCTCCGCGATCCAGCCGGATAACTATTCGCTGGGTGGGGTGGTGGGAGAATTGGAAGCGAAAGTGGCTGCCGCTCTCGGCAAGGAGTTCGCGGTCTGGATGCCGACCGGGACCCTGGCCAACCACATGGCAGTTCGCTTGCTGGCCGGGGAACGACGGCGGGTTCTGGTGCAGGCGGAAAGCCACCTTTTCAACGACTGCGGCGATTGCTGTCAGACGCTGAGCGGGCTCCATCTGGTTCCTCTGGCGCCGGGCCGGGCCAGTTTCACGCGCGAACAGGTGATAGCCGAAGCGGAGCGGGGAACGTCGGGCCGGGTCAATGTTCCGGTGGGAGCGATCCAGATTGAAACTCCGGTGCGGCGAAAATCGGGGGAGGTTTTCGATTATGCCGAGATGGAGCGCATCTCTGGTTGGGCGAAGGAGCGGAAGATCGGTCTCCATCTGGATGGGGCCCGTATTTACATGGCTTCGGCGTATAGCGGGATTCCGGTCGCGGCTTATGCGCGGCTGTTCGATACGGTCTACATTTCGATGTACAAGTACTTCAATGGGGCCAGCGGGGCGATGCTGGCGGGTCCGCGGGCGCTGCTGGAAAACCTGTTTCACGCCCGCCGGATGTTTGGCGGAGGAGTGAGCCACTCCTGGCCTTCCGCCGCCGTTTCGAGCCATTATTTCGACGGTTTTTCGGAGCGGTACCGGATGGCGGTGAAGGCGTCGGAGGAGGTAATCGGGGGTTTGAAGCAGGACGGCCGGATGGCGATTACGCGAATTCCGAACGGCACGAACATCTTCGAACTGCGGCTGCGGCAGGGCGATCCGAAGCGGTTTCGGGAGCAGCTGCGGAGCGGTGGAATAACGGTGGCCGAGGCGGTGAATCGGCGTTTCCTGCTTTCGGTGAACGAGACCTGGAATCGTGCTT
>JBKJLJ010000919.1:0-8209 GCA_046597015.1 Bryobacteraceae bacterium | reverse complement strand
CCTCCGCCGCTTCGAGTTCTCCCTCCTCGACGCCCAACGAACCGGTTTCCAAGCCGACGCCAGGCGCACCAAAGCCCTCCTCCTCCCCCAGCTCACGCTCAACTTCAATTACGGCCTTGACTCCTCCCGCATCGCCTGGCAAAACCGCGGCTACTCCGCCGCCGCCGCCCTCACCATCCCCGTCTTCGATTGGTTCCGCACTCTCAACGCCGCCCGCCAGTTCTCCACCCGCGCCCAACAGGTCGCCGAAACTAAATCCGTCGCCGAACGCCGATACTCCCAGGAATATCGCGCCGCCCTCGCCCGCTCCACCCAGTTCCTCCAACAAATTGCCGAAGCGAAAGAACAAATGAACCTCGCGGAAGAAGACTTCAAACTCAGCCGTATCCGCTACGAAGGCGGCGAAGGCGCAGCCGTCGAAGTCGTCGTCGCCCAAAGCCAACTGGTCCAGGCCAGGACCAGCTACTACGCCAGCATCGCCAACTATCTCGGCGCCAAGCTAGACCTGGAGGTCGCCGCAGGAAGATGAAAATGATCACCCGCCACCCCGTCACCATTCCCATCGGGCTCCTGCTCCTCCTCAACGGCGCCTGCTCCAGCGCCAAGCCGGAAGAAGCCCCCGCCAAGCCCCAAGTCGCCGTCCAGGTGGCCACCGCCGAAGTCCACGACGTCCCCATCACCGTCCGCGCCCCCGCCACCGTCTTCCCCCGCCAACAGGCCAGCGTCGCCTCCCGCATCACCGCCCCCATCCTCTCCCTCGGTGCCCGCAAAGGCGACCGCGTCACCGCCGGCCAAGTCCTCGCCCGCCTCGATAACCGAGACCTCCTCGCCCAACGCCGGGAGATCGCCGCCCTCGTCACCGACGCCAACGCCTCCCTCGAAAAGATGCGCTCCGGCACCATCCCCGCTGACCTCGAACGCGCTCGCGGACAAGTCGCCACCACCCAAGCCGCCCTCAGCCAGGCCGAGAAATTCTACGAACGGCGCAAGCAACTCTTCGAACAAGGCGCCATCCCCAACCGCGATCTCCTCGTCAGCCAAACCGACCTCGCCACCGCCCGCGCCAACTTCGAAGTCGCCCAACTCGCCCTCTCCCTGCTCGATAAACAATCCACCACCCGCGACCTCGAAATCTTCCAAAGCCGCCTCGAACAAGCCCGGGGACGCCTCGCCGTCATGGATACCCAAATCGCCTTCTCCGAACTCCGCAGCCCCTTCGCCGGCACCGTCACCGAACAGTTCGCCTTCCCCGGAGACATGGCCCAACCCACCACCCCCATGTTCGTCATCGCTGACCTCGATGTCGCCATCGCCCGCGCTCAAGTCCCCGAAAGCGATGCCCAAGCCGTGCGCCCCGGGGCCGCCTGCCGCCTCTCCCCCTCTGACCGCGAAGGCCCCCCCTTCGCCGGCCACATCACCATCGTCAACCAAGCCGTCGACCCCGCCCGCCGCACCGTCGAAGTCTGGTGCGAAATCGCAAACCCCCAAGCCAAACTGCGTTCCCAGGTCTTCGGCACCCTCGAAATTACCACCGGCCAACTCGCCCAGGCCGTCACCATCCCCGTCACCGCCGTTCAATTCGAAGAAGGCACCCGCAACGGCTTTGTCATCGTCCTCGGGCCGGATAAAAAGGCCCTCAAAAGAGCCGTCGAAACCACCGCCCCCGCGGCCGGGCGCGTCGCCGTCCTCAAAGGCCTCACCCCCGGTGAAGTAGTCGTCGTCGAAGGAGCCTACGGCCTCGCCGAAGGCACCGCCCTTACGGTCGCCCCGGCAGGCAAGCCGTGAGCGAATCCATCGCCCGCTTCGTCAAAGTCCACGGACGGGCGATCCTCCTCGTCGTCCTCAGCTTCGCGATCGCCGGCGTCGTTTTCATGACCGAACTCCCGGTCTCCATCTTTCCCCAAACCGACTTCCCCCGCGTCGTCGTCCTCGTCGACAACGGCATCACCCCCGTCGACGTCCAAATGCTCACCGTTACCCGCCCTCTCGAAGAGGCCGTGCGCATCGTCCCCGGCGTTAATCTCATCCGCTCCATCACCGCCCGCGGCTCCACTGAAATCAGCATCTTCTTCCGTTGGGACGTCGACATCCGGGACGCCCAACATCTCATCCAGGGCCGCATCGCCCAAATCACCCCCACCCTCCCCGCCAACTCCCGCTTCTATATCAACCGCCTCACCTTCTCCGTCTTCCCCATGCTCGGCTTCAGCGTCACCTCCCCCACCCGCTCCCAGGCCGACCTCTGGGACCTCGCCTATTACAAACTCGCCCCCCGCATGTATCGCATCCCCGGCGTCGCCGAAACCAAAATCGTCGGCGGACGCCAGCCCGAATATCACATCCTCGTCGACCCCGCCAAGTTGAACGGTTACGGCATGCCCCTCACAAAAGTCGTCGACGCCGTCCGCTCCGCCAACATCATCTCCAGCTCCGGCATGCTGCAGGAAAACTACCACCTGTATCTATCCACCGTCACCGGACTCTTGAAGGACCAGCAACAGATCGAAGACCTCGTCATCGATGTCGTCAAAGGCACCCCCGTCCTCGTCAAAAACATCGCCCGCGTCGAGTCCGGCGAAAAACCGGTCTACAACATCGTTAGCGCCGATGGCCGCCGCGCCGTGCTCCTCAACCTCCTCCAACAACCCGACGGCAACGCCATCCAAATCGCCGACGCCGTCAACGCTGAACTCCGCGAAATCCGCAAGGACCTCCCCCCCGATATTCAAATCGGCACCTTCTACGACCAGTCTCTACTCGTCCGCGACTCCATCGGCGGCGTGGTCGAAAGCATGCTCATCGGCCTTGCCCTCTCCGTCGCCGTCCTGGTCGGCTTTCTCAAAAACTGGCGCACCACCCTCGTCGCTTCACTCGTCATCCCCATCGCCGTCCTCATCGCCATCGTCTGCATGAAGCTCTTCCACATGAGCTTCAATCTCATGACCCTCGGCGGCCTCGCCGCCTGCATCGGCATCGTTATCGACGACGCCATCGTCATGGTCGAAAACATCGTCGTCCATCTCTCCATGGGCCAGTCCCCCAACGAAGCCGCCCACAGCGCCATCGTCGAGTTGACGCCCGCCCTCATCGGCTCCACCCTCACCCCCATCATGGTCTTTGCCCCTCTCGTTTTTCTCGGGGGCCTCACAGCCGTCTTCTTCCGCGCCCTCGCCATGACGATGGTCACCGCCCTCCTCGCTTCGCTTTTTCTCGCCATCTTCTTTACGCCCGTCCTCGCCGCCTGGTTCTTCAAGCCCCGCGAAGGCCCGGCCATCACCAACCTCGAAGAAGCCGAACAAGCCGGCGAAGGCCGCTTCCTCCGCTGGCTGTCGAATCTCTATACGGGGGTGCTCCATTGGTCCCTCGGGCGGCCGTGGATGGTCATGGCCGGGGCCCTTGTCATACTGGGCGGAACCGTCCTGACCTACTACCACCTCGGCACCGGATTCCTCCCCGACATGGATGAAGGGGCCTTCGTCCTCGACTACCGCACGCCCCCCGGCACCTCGCTCGATGAGACCGACCGCGTCCTCCGCCACCTCGAGCAATACCTCAAGGAGACGCCCGAAATCGAGAGCTACTCCCGCCGCACCGGGGCCCGTCTCGCCCTCGCTATTGCCGAACCCAACACCGGCGACTTCCTTATCCGCCTGAAGAAGCAGCGGAGCCGTTCCCTCGACGACGTCACCAGCGAACTCCGTCACAAAATCACCTCTACCGAACCCGGCATCGAAGTCGAATTCCCCCATATTCTCGAAGATTTGGTCGGCGATCTCGCGTGGTCCCCTCAGCCCATCGAGATCAAACTCCACAACGAAAGCGAAGCGGCCTACAAGGACGCTGCCCACTTGGTGGAAGAGTGGCTCCCCAAGGTCCGTGGCGTGGTGGATATCGCCAACCGCACCATCCCCATCGGCCCGTCGTTAAACTTCCGGGTGGATATGGAGAAGGCCACCAGAGCAGGCTTTCGGGTGCAGGACGTCGCCGATCTGCAAGCGGCCATGGTGGATGGAACGCTCGCCTCCACCATGATTCGCGGAGACCGGTTGATCGGCATTCGCGTCCGTTATCCGATGGAAGCCAGAGCCTCGAGCGAGTCGCTGAAGAGTCTGCTCTTAACCTCCCCTACCGGACAGACGGTTCCCTTAGCGAGCATTGCGCATGTGGAAGTGGAAGCTTCGACTTATGAGATCCGCCGCGAAAACCTGCGCAACATCTCCGCGGTCACGGCTCGCTTGGAGGGGCGCGACCTGGGCTCGGCCGTCGACGAAATCCGGCGGCGTCTGCCTCTCGAAGTAAAGTTGCCCCCCGGCACCGACGTCGAGTACGGCGGGCTGTTCCAAATCCAGCAGGAATCGTTCCTCGGCCTGACTCAGGTCTTATTCGGTTCCATCCTGCTGATCTTCATCATTCTCGTGTTCGAGTTCCGTTCCTTCTCCCATCCGATCGCCATCCTGGCCGCCACGATTCTCTGCAGTTTCGGATCGCTCTTAGCGCTGTATTTGACGGGCACGACGCTCAACATCTCCTCGTTTATGGGGGCGATCATGGTGGTGGGCATCGTGCACAAAAACGGGATTTTGATGTTGGACGCTGAGCAGGATTTCTCCGCCCGCGGCTATCCCTTGCAGGAAGCGATCTTTCGGGCCGGACGCCGCCGTCTGCGGCCGATTCTGATGACGGCCTTGGCAACACTATTCGGCATGTTGCCGCTAGCAATCGGCGTCGGCTCCGGAGCGCAAATGTTGCAACCCCTGGCGATCGCCGTCATGGGCGGCGTCTCCATTTCCTTCGTCCTGTCCCTTCTCGTCACCCCGGTGCTGTTTTACTTACTGAAACGATCCGGTCTGTAAACGTAAGACCCGTTTGGTCGCCTGCGCGAAACGGCTTCCAACGTAGCGAGGTCTCCGACCGCCCGCCGAGTTCCCGTTTCCTGTTCGACCCGTGACCTGCATCGAATGAGAGCCGCACGAAAACTGTGTGCCGGACGCGCTAATCAAGGGGATCGGGGCAATTGCCCGGGCACAGAAATCGAGGGCCCTACTGCAAGCCGTCCCGCCGGATCTAAATCTCTGGTCGGTGTCGGCCACGGGACCCCGACTTACTCACGGTTCGCGCAGCGCTACTCCGCCTGGCATCAGGCCCTCGGCGTCCTTCAAACAGGGACCTTCCGCTGCGCCGACTGCAAGTTCGGCTCCCTGGAAAGAACCTACCGCCTCTAAAGCAGCTTCGAGACGGCGGTCTCAATCTCGGCGATCGCCGTCTCCCCTTTCCATACCTTCACTTTCTTGCCCGTCCTGTCGTAGAGAACCAGCGCCGGTAATTCGCCTCCCCACTTCGGGTCGATCTGCCGGATAAACGCGTCGTCGTCCTTGGGAGCCTTGATATAGCCCGTCGTCGTGATGCCGGCCTCTTTTAGATACGCTCGCGCCGCCGACTCGTTATCCAGCTCGTCCGAGGAAATCGTCACGACGACGAACCCCTTCGCTTTCAGCTTCGCCTCGAGCTTGGCCACGAGCGGCATCTCTTTTCGGCACGGCACACACCACGTCGCCCAGAAGTCCACCAACACCACCTTGCCCTTCCGTTCGGAGATCAGCTTCGGGTACAACGTCTCGTTCACCTTAACAAGGGGCGTATCCGCCCCCAGCAGAGCCAACCCGACCAGAGCAATCAGTTTCTTCATGGTTCCTTCCGTACCCGCTTAATCGTGCAGCCGAAGCTGCGAATTCGTCCAATCTCGGTCGGCTGTTTGGCCAGCAGCGCGTCCACGGTCAGACGCACCGCCTCCACCTTCACCCGGGCCGGGTTCTTGGCATCATCAATCGCACCCTGGTAACGAACCGCTCCGGCCTTGTCCACTACCACGGCTTCCGGTGTCATACGAGCATCGAATCGGTCGGCCACCACATTACTCCAATCCTTGAACATCGGCACCGTAAACTCGACGTCGCGGGCGTAGGCCCGCACCTCATCCACGGTTTCGTTGTCGTTCGCGTTCACGAGCAAAATCCGCACCGGCTTGCCCGCATAACGAGCCACCAGCCCCTTGATCCGATCCGAGTAAGCGTTCGAGATCGGGCACACCGTTGAAAGGAATAGCAGCACGGTCGCCTCCGCCGCCGCCAAATCCACCGCCTCCGGCCGTCCGTCCAAACGGCTCACACGGATCGTTGTTCCGGCGGCAGAGAGAGCAGCCGGACCCGCCAAGGCGCCCAGGAACGCCCGCCGGATCACTTCTTTGGCTCGACCTTGTTTTCGAGCTTCAGGTTCACGATCACCCGTTTCCGATCGTCAAACGTGCTCACCGTGCGCACGGGGCTCTCGTAGCCTTTCGCCGACGCGCGGATTTCGTAATCCACCGCCGTGCTCAAGCCGGTGAACATAAAGATACCGTCCGCCTTCGTGATAAAGCTCCGCACCTGCATCGACTTCGTGTTCTTGATCTGGACCACCGCGCCTTCCACGATCTGATCATCCGCCGATTTCACGGCACCCTGTACAGCGCGCGTGTTAGCGTCCTCTTTGGTCTGCCCCTTCCCACCGGAACCCGGCAACCAGTTGCCATACGTCCCCCCAGGCGATGGGGCGCTCTGCTGCGCCATCACAACCGCCAGAGATCCGAGCACAAACGCGACTATGAAAATTTGACGGGACATATGGCCTTTATACACCTATAGATGATTCTACCTGGATTCGGGTTTCAGTTCGAAGAAGACATCGACGCGAACACCAGGCACCGTCGCCGTTTCCTTCGTTTGCGTTCCGAACCCCTTCGCTACCGCCGTCAGTTTGAACTTCATCTCCGCGGGCGGCAAGCGAAACGCAAACTCTCCGTGGGCATCGCTCGAGACCTTTTGTGGTTTGCCGCGCTTTCCTTTCGCGGGTAGCTCCATCTCTTCGAGGATCACCACCGCCCCGGGCAGCGCGAAGCCAGGTTCACGGAAAACCGTCCCCGCAATCACCGAGGCCGTCCTCTTCTCTTCAGCATGAACCATCGCGGGACGGAATAAGCCGCCCGCGATGGCAAGGAGCACGAGGATCAGGCTACCAGTCTTTCTCGTCTTCGTCTTCGTCATCGGCGTCTTCGAGATCGTCTTCATCGTCGAACTCGTCGTCTTCGTCCTCATCCTCTTCTTCTTTGTCGTCGTCTTCATCCTCATCGTCGTCGTCTTTATCGGACTCCAACTCGAGAGGGTCGGTGCTCAGCACGCGCAAGGCCGCGCCGCACTCCTCACATTCGACAACATCACCGGCATCGAGTTCATCCTCGTCAACCTCGATCACCGCGTCACACTTTGGACAATTCACCATGGGAAATCACGCTCCAGAGTGGCCTCCCTCTACCGGGGCCATCGCTACAGATTTATACGAAACTATCGACCGAATGCAACCCAAAAATAGCGAAGCTCAGTAGGCTTCTGCAAGTTCTGGTTTGAGTTGTTTAGCGTACTCACTCATCTGGTCCCCGGTCAAGGTCACCAGCGCCTTTTCAAAATCATCGCCCGACTCAATCATGTGCTTCAAGTGCAAAGCTGCCATCCGGCTACACCATGGATCGGTGATCGGATGACCCGTCGCGGCAGCCACCCGCAATAAATGCGGATGGGGCAGCGCAAGGATTCTCTCCTCGCGCCGCCCCTCCATCTTAATCTCGAACTTCACATCCACCGTGTCGGCGTGACGGATAGAGATCCCGTTTTGGATCCAGCGGAACTCTACCTCAATCGGGGCCCCGAAAAGATCCGGAGCAGTGAAGTGGCGAAAGGGAACAGACATGCTCCCTTTAGTCTACTAATCGTGCAGGCTCGAATGGCGGACCAGCGATAAAAATTCGTGCCGCGTCTCTTTATTGCGGAAGTCACCCAACATGGAACTCGTCGCCGTCGACGAATGCTGCTTCTCAACCCCACGCATCATCATGCAAAAGTGCCGCGCTTCCACGATTACGCCCACACCGCGAGGCTGCAAAACATCCATCAAAGTCTGCGCGATTTCCTGCGTCATCCGCTCCTGCACCTGTAAACGCCGGGCAAAAACGTCGATGATACGGGGAATCTTGCTCAAGCCAACTACTTTGCCGTTCGGCACGTAGGCCACGTGGGCCTTGCCGTAAAACGGAAGCATATGGTGTTCGCACATCGAAAAGAATTCGATATCCTTTACGACCACCATCTCGTCATAGTCCACGTCGAACAACGCACCGTTG
>JBKJLJ010000771.1:0-2755 GCA_046597015.1 Bryobacteraceae bacterium | reverse complement strand
CTGATCGGCAAGTCGCGGATCCTCGCCCGCTGCGGCCAACATCCCATTGAACCAAAACCTGGCACTCCGCCCAGCGTTACCACCTCAAAAGCAGCGTCTCGCACCCCTGCGCTAGCTTAAATTTGAAGGCCAATCGGAAGTTTTCGTACTCGCGCGCTGGATCAAACCCCATCCGGTCAATCATACTGGTAGATACATGGGTGTTGTCCTCTCCGCTTCGGCGGTCTCCAAGCGCTTTGGGGCCCAGCCGCTTTTTGAAAATCTGACTCTGGCGATCCACGATGGGCAACGCATTGGTCTCACTGGTCCTAACGGGGCCGGCAAGTCCACGCTTGTCAAAATTCTGGCTGGTCTCGAGCCTCCCGACTCCGGAACCCGTTCCGTGCGCAAGCAGGCGGTCATCGCCTACGTCGAGCAAGACTCGTTCTTCCCGGAAGGCATCTCCGTCCGCGAGGTCCTCGAACACGCGCTCCGCGAAGCCCCACTGTCGGCCCAGGAAAAGACCGTCCGCATTGAAATGGAAGCGAGCCGCGCCGGCCTCAACGATTTCGATATGCAGGCCGCCGCCCTCTCCGGGGGCTGGCGCAAACGCCTCTCCATCGTCGCCGGCCTCGTCCGTGGACCCGCCGTCATCCTCCTCGACGAGCCCACCAACCATCTCGATATCGATGGCATCATCTGGCTCCAAGCCGCCTTGAAGCAAGCCGAGTGCGCCGCCCTGTTCATCAGCCACGACCGCTACTTCCTCGAACAGGTCGCCACGCACATGGGCGAAATCAATAAGACCTACCCCGACGGCATGTACTTCGTCGAAGGCAACTACACCAAGTTCCTCGAACGCCGCGGCGACTTCCTCATGGCCCAGCAGCGCTATCAGGAGTCGCTCCAAGCCCGCGTCCGCCGCGAAATCGAATGGCTCCGCCGTGGCGCCAAAGCCCGCACCACTAAAGCCAAAGCCCGAGTCGACGAAGCCAACCGCCTCATTGACGAACTCGCCGAAGTCTCCGACCGGAACGCCGAACGCGCCACCGCCGGCGTGAACATGACCGCCTCTAAGCGGCAGACAAAACGACTCATCGTTGGCGAACAGGTCGCCAAAGGTTACGGCGGCCGGACGCTCTTCGAAAACCTCGACGTCACCCTCACCGCCGGCATGCGCCTCGCCCTCGTCGGCGGCAACGGCTGCGGCAAGTCCACCCTGCTCCGTATTCTCAGCGGGGACATCCAAGCCGACGCCGGCACCGTCGAACGCGCCGAGCATCTGAAGATCGTCACCCTCGACCAGAACCGCCGCCTTACCGACGAGACCGTTACCCTCCGTCGCGCCCTCTGCGACGCCGGCGATACGGTCATCTTCCAGGGCCGCCCCATCCACGTCATCGCTTGGGCCAAACGCTTCCTCTTCCAGGAAGAGCAACTCGTCCAGCCCGTCGCTCAGCTCTCCGGCGGCGAACGCGCCCGCGTCCTGCTCGCGAACCTGATGCTGCAACCGGCCGACGTCCTCTTCCTCGACGAGCCCACCAACGACCTCGACATCCCCACCCTCGAAGTCCTCGAAGAAAATCTCCTCGCCTTCACCGGCGCCATGGTCCTCGTCACCCACGACCGTTACTTACTCGACCGGATCGCCAACACCGTCCTCGCCCTCAACGGCGATGGCACCTGGGGAACGTTCGCCGAGTACTCACAATGGGAGCAGGAACGTTCCCGGCCGAGCGCGAAGAAAGAGACCGTCAAGCAAATGACCGCCGCCCCGCCCGTCAAGAAGAAGGTCAAGCTCAGCTACATGGACCAACGGGAATGGGACGGCCTCGAAGCCAAAATCCACGAGGCCGAGGCGGTCCTGACGGCGGCCCACTACACCGAACACGAATCCTTGCAGACCGAGGTCGATCGGCTCTATCAGCGCTGGGCCGAACTCGAAGGCAAGCTCAAGAACTGAATATTGGAGCCCCGGTGCAAACGGTGCCGGTGCTTCTCAAAGTCCGCCTCTTTGGCCTCGTTGATGTTCAGGAACTTCTGCGGGTTCCGGTCCACCAGCGGGAACCAACTGCTCTGGACTTGCACCATCACCTTGTGGCCGCGGCGGAAGGTATGGAAGATGTCGTTCATCTCGTACTCCACCTTGGTCGGCTGGTTCGGCACGAACGCCTCCGGCTTTGAAAACGAGTTCCGGAACTTGCCCCGGAACACTTCGCCTCGGACCAACTGCTGAAAGCCCGCGTTCTCGGGCAGGTCGTCCGGGTAGACGTCGATCAACTTCACAATCAAGTCGGCGTCCGTCCCGTCGGTCGAAAACAGCAGGCTGTTCTTGATCGGTCCAGTAATGGTCAGGTCGTCCTCGAGCACCTCGGTTTCGTACACCATCACGTCCGGTCGGGTGCCGGCGAAGCGCTGGTCGTCCAGCATGTGCTCGCGGGTCATCCGATTGGATACCTCATCGATGTAAGGCACGGGCTTGGCCGGGTCACTGATCCATTCTTCGAAGCCGGTGTCGCGCGTCGCCGCGCGGCCTAGCACGCCGTTGCCGTTCAGCGAGAGCGTCATCGGCTTGGCCTCGGCCGGCGGCCACTGCGCGAACTGCCGCCAGACGTTGGTCCCGGTCTCGAAGACGTAGGCCTCGGGCAGCTCCATCTTGCCTTTGCCCTTCAGGTAGAAGTCGAAGAAGGCGGCCTCGATGAACTCGCGGTAGTACAGGCCGGTCTTGGCGTTGAACTTCACTTCGCCCAGCGACTCGCCGTCTTCCCGCGCCCAT
>JBKJLJ010000700.1:0-3365 GCA_046597015.1 Bryobacteraceae bacterium | reverse complement strand
GGTTGCTTAGGAGTTAGGCGAGATTTCCGCCAGGGAGAGAGTCAGACTTAGAGAAACAAATGGTTTATCGTTTGGTACTCGAGTTGCAATACTTAGGGCATGACGACCCTAAACCCTTCTGATCTTTCTGTTAACGTACTGACGGAGAAGCAGTACGAGGCGGCTTACAGCAAAGGTTATCCACGCACGGTTCGGTTCCTGTTGTCGACCGGCGTTCGGAGCGACTTAGCGGAGGAGATCGCCCAAGCTGCATGGGCCAGGGGTTGGGAATGCCGGGCGCAGTTGAAGAGCCAGGGGGCGGTCGGGGTGTGGGTGAACACGATTGCGAAGAATCTGGTGCGCGTGGATTTTCGGCGCAAGAAGACGACCGAGGAGTTGAACGAGAATTCGGCGGTAGTTCAGCCGGATTACGACGGGAGCGCGGTCGGTGAGATTTTGGCTATGTGTTCGCCGGTGGATCGTGAGCTGTTGGAACAGCACTACCTGCAGGGGTGGTCTAGTAACGAGATTGCGCCGAGGTTGGGGATTAGCCCGGTGTCGGTGCGGGTGCGTTTGATGCGGATCAAGCAGAGTTTGCGCATGGCGATGGGGCTGAGAGGATTGGCTATGCCGGAGGCGGCATGACATGAAAGGATTCAGCTATGGAGAAGTGATGCGATCCAGTTTTGGGCTGGGCTTGGTGTTGATGATTATAGGCATGGGTACGCTAGCGCTGCAGGGGTTGGCGTATCCGGCGCACGGGGGGGCGGAATGGGCAAGTTTCAGTCCAGTGGCGGGGGGAGTTTTGTGTGCACTGGGACTATCTTTGATGCTGGCGGCGCGGCAAGAATAACGCGATTGTGCTAAATTAGAGTGGTTTGGGCGCGTAGCTCAGTTGGTTAGAGCGCCTGCTTCACACGCAGGAGGTCCGGGGTTCGAGCCCCTGCGCGCCCACCACTGCCTTTCGTTGCGGGGGTACTGATTCGGGCACAACAGTACCTGAGTCCGCTGGGCGTAGGGACCAAAGATGACGCCTCAAATGTACCCAAGGTACCGAAGTAACGCCACGATCACCACGAGGGCGATCACTCCAAAAATGACGCGGGCGACGGGCGAGAAATTCGGTGTGTCGGGTTTGGCCATGCGCCGAGCATAGCAGCTATGGAGCGGCATAGACCAAAGCGAAGACAGGGAAAGCAAGCCCCGTTAGAGTCAGCGGACCTGATTACGCCCACTGCAGAACGTGGTTAACGGCGTTGGTGATCGCCAGCCAGTGCTGTTTTTCCGTATCGAGTTGGCTCTGCCCGGCGGGCGTTATTTCGTAAAAGCGCGCGCGGCGACCAAGTTCCGAAGTCCCCCAGGCGGCGGAAATCCAGCCGTCCTGCTCCATGCGATGAAGGGCCGGGTACAACGAGCCTTCTTCGATTCTCAGGTGATCCTGAGAGGCGGTAAAGATCAGAGTAGCGATGGCGTAACCGTGCAGCGAACCGCGAACGGAGAGCGCCTGGAGAACGAGAAGATTCAGGGTGCCTTGGAGTACGCTGGATTGTTTGCTAGCCATACCTAGCTAACTAGGTATCACGAAACGGGTTCGGAGGGCAAGCCCGAATGAATCAGGGACCCAGGTTTTTGCGCGGCGAGGACGGCCGCCTCGGTGTCAAGCCACGTGGACCAACGTCGATCGATGGTCTCTTTATCGGCGATTTTGTGGGCGAGTTTGAGAAAGATTTTGAAGTGGCCGAGTTCGGAGGAGAACAGGGCAAGGTAGAACTTGGCGAGTTCTGGTTCGCTTTCGGCGGCGGCTTCCGCGAGGACGGAGAATCGTTCGCAGGAGCGGGCTTCAATAAGGGCGGAGACGAAGAGGCGGTCGAGGAGTTCGTCGGAGCCGCCGTTGCGGACGTGGGCACGGAGGTCGCGGGGGTAGGCGGCCTTGTGGGAACGGACGAGGCGACCGCCCCGTTTGATGAGCACGCGGGTGACTTGGGCGAGATGGGCCGTTTCGTCGCGAGCGACACTCGTCATGGCTTCCACCCAGCCGGGGAGCCAAACGTTAGGCCAGCGAGTCATCAGGTCCATGGCGTTGTGGGCAGCCTTCATTTCCAGAAAGGCATGGTCGTTGAGCAGAGCGATGGGGTCGGCGAGGGCGGCGTGGCCCCAGGCGAGGGGGGTGCGGGAGCGGAGGGGAAGGGAGTCGAGCTTTTCGTTCACGAAACTCAAGAGTAACGCAGACAATTCGCGCCACCTAGGGGAATCGCCCGAGAGCATTGGCGGTTGATCAATGTTACGGTGGGATTGGATGATCTCCCTTCGGCTGGTGTTACTTTCGATGGGCGTGCTGGGAATGCTGTCGGGGCAGGACCGGGCCGCACGGTTACGAGCGTGGAATCAACGTTCCGGCGTGGCGACAATGGCGGAATTGGAAGCGCGGGCGAATATTTTGCGGGAGTGGATGCGCGAGGACCCGGCGGCGGCGATGGCAGGGGCGATGGACCGCGATGCGGCGGAGCGTTTACGGCGTCTGCGGCCGGAAGCCGCGGGCCTGGTCGAGGAGTGGGGGGAGTGGGAGGACGAGGCCGAGCGTTCGGTTTGGGACGATTTTGAGAACGGCAATAGCCGGGAGATTCTGCGGGTAGGGCGGCAGGAGGTCCATCTGGTTGAGCCGGGTTTAAGCGTGCGTTGTGGCGACCGGATGCGAGTGCGTGGGATGCGTGTGGGTGAGGAGATCGCGGCGAGTTTGGTGGGACTGACGGCCGCACCGCGGGAGGCCTCGTCGTGTACGACGGTTGGGGTCCAAAGGGTGGCGATCATCTTATTGAACTTTCCGGGGCAGGCGCTGCCCAGCAACGTGAACGCGGCGAATTTGCGCGGGGCGCTGCTGGGGGCGACCAATTCGGTGGACGGGCACTGGCGGGAGGCTTCCTATGGCTTGACGTCGGCGGCAGGGGATGTACTGGGGCCATTTACGCTGGGGCAAAGCTACACATGCGGCCAGACGGACCTCATCCGGACTGCCGGGATCGCCGCGGCTGATGCGAGTGTTGACCTGACGCAGTATACGCGGTTAATTTTTGTTTTTCCCGGCAATTGCGGCGGACTGGGGACCATTGGATGCCGGAACAATACGTCTCCGACGCGGGGCAGTTTTACGGCTTCGGTCGCGTGGCTGGGGCAGGATTTTGCCGGGAACGCCGGTTTGGCGGCGTGCGCGCTGGTACATGAGATTGGGCACGGCATGGGACTGAGCCACGCCAGTAGTTTGGCTTATGGGGCAGAGGTATTGGGCGGGTTGAACGCGAGTGGGACCCATGATGAATATGGAGATCGATACTCGCTGATGGGCTTGTGCTACGGGACGGGCAGTGGCTATCTGATGGGCCATTTCGCGG
>JBKJLJ010000610.1:0-6292 GCA_046597015.1 Bryobacteraceae bacterium | reverse complement strand
GTGGCCGTCTTCGGCGAATCGTACGCCGCCTCCCAGCGGCCATCCGCTTTGGCTCGTTCCACCTCGGCCATTCCGGGCGCGGGCATACTCCCGGCGGCGATTAGTTTCGCCACCTTCTCCCGGTTGATCTTCGACCAGATGCTCCGCTTTCCGCGCGGCGTATAGCGTTGCCGATAGGTGGCGTCGGTTTCACTCTTGACCTGGCCATCGATCCAGCCGTAACAAAGCGCGGCGTCGACGGCCTCCGGGTAAGTGATGCTCGCCAGCCCCGAACCCTTCTTGGCGAAACGAAGCCAAATCCCGGCCGAGGTCGTTCCGTTCTCGGCTAACCAATCGAGAAAAGCTTGCTGGTTCGGAAAGCTATTGGGAGAAAGATCCACTGCCTTAGGATAAGGCCATGTGTTTTTTGTCTCTTATGTGCGCCATTTTGCCCGTGCCCTTCGCTGCCCGCCACCCCTCCGGCCGCTCATCCCAGCGCCTGCGCACATATCCAAACCGATCCCGTTGACTCCGCCGTCGACCCAGGAATCATTCATCGCGAACCCGTCGCCACCCCCCGCAGGAGGCCGATCCTGGCCGGGTTAGCGCTCTGCTCCCTCCCCGAGCCAAACACCAGATAGATTAACTTAAACTTAGAACCGATCCACGTTTAGTCAATCCTGTAATTATTACCTACAAGGTGTGCGTAAATTCTGTCATCGACCTGTCATGGACCCTTGTCCCCAAGTCGTTGATTTGATAGCATATCAGGCCTAGGGAGTTTATTCATGTACCAAGTAGTCACGCGACTGTTCTTCATTCTTGCTTTCGCCGTCTCCACGGCTCTCAGCCAGGTCACCACTGGCACCATTCTCGGCTCCGTCACTGATTCCACCGGTGCCGCTGTCTCCGCCGCCACTATCACCATCACCGAAGTCAACAAAAACACCACCAGCCGCTCGCAAAGCGACGACTCCGGCTCCTTCAATGTCCCTTTCCTCGTCCCCGGCACTTACACCATCGCCGTCGAGAAGCAGGGCTTCAAGAAAGGTGTTCAAACCAATCTCCTCCTTGAAGTTGACCAAAAGGCCCGCGCCGACTTCCAACTCTCCATCGGTAACGTTTCCGAGACCGTCGAGGTCACTGCCTCCGCCCCCCTCGTCCGTTCCGAATCCGCCGAACTCGGCGAAGTCATCGGCACCCGCGCCGTTCGCGAACTACCCCTCAATGGCCGCAACTTCGCCCAACTCGTCTATTTGAACCCTGGCGTCACTCCTGGCCAAGCCGGCGAAAACCTCTCCGGAGCCTCCACCTTCAATCCCCGAGGCCCTTCGAATTTTAACGCCCTCGGCAGCCGCGCCAATACCAACGCATGGCTCGTCGACGGTATCGACAACAACGAGTACACCTTCAATACCGTCATCGTCGCCCCCAGCGTTGAATCCGTCCGCGAGTTCAAAACCCTCACCGGAGTCTTCTCCGCTGAGTTCGGTCGCGGTGCGGGCGTCGTCTCCATCTCCACCCAATCGGGCTCCAACGAGTTCCATGGCAACGTCTTCGAATTCCATCGCAATCACGTCCTCGACGCTCGTAACGTCTTCGCCCCCGCCAACCAGCGTAAGCCCGTCTTCCGCCAGAATCAATACGGCATCGCCGTCGGCGGACCGCTCCTGATCCCCAAAATCTACAACGGCAAAAATAAGACCTTCTTCTTCTTTGACTACGCCGCACTCCGCACCGGCCGAGGCATTGCCACTGTCAACACCGTCCCCACGGCCCAGATGCGAAATGGCGACTTCAGCCAGTTGATCGCCGCTGGCGGGCCCAATCTAACCATTTTCGATCCCCGCTCCACCCGCGCCGTCGCCGGATCCACCACTCCCGTACGTGACCCCTTCCCCGGCAACATCATGCCCGCCTCCGCCATTAACCCGGTAGGTCGCAACGTTCTTAGTATCTATCCCACCCCCAACGCCCCCGGCCGGGTCAACGGGCTCTTCGATAATTTCACCTCCGTCCCCAATCGTCAGGTCCGGGACAACGTCTACACCGGTCGCTTCGATCACGTCGTCAGCACCAAAGACAACATTTTCTTCCGTTACACCTATAACAATTACAACCTGACCGCTCCTCAGGGTCAGTCCAACTGCTGTCTCCCTACCCCTGCCGACGCCGCCTCCCGCTTCACGCTCGGACCATACGTCGCCGGCCTCCAGGACACCATTCTTACCACCCAGGGCTCCGCGTTCAACTGGACCCGCATCCTGAAACCGAACCTGCTGCACGAGTTCCGCGCCGGCTTCGCCCGCACGAATCCCATCACCACCCAGCAAGACATCGGCATCAACGCCGCCACCTCGCTCGGTATCCGCAATATCAATCTGAATCGCCAGTCTTCCGGTATTCCCACCATTAACATCGCCGACATCACCGGCATTTCGGGCGGACCCGCCTTCCTCCCGGTGAACCCTCTCCAGACCCACTACCAGCTCGACAGCGCCTGGAACTGGACCGTCGGCAAACACACCCTCAAGTTCGGCTGGCACATCGTCCGGCGCGACGCCCAACCCTTCGTTAACGAGGCCGTGCGCGGCAACATGAACTTCAACCGCGCCTTCACCGCGAACCCGGCCAGCCCCTCCAACTCCGGCTTCGGCCCTGCCTCCCTGCTCACCGGCTTTATGAACAGCGGCAACCGCTCCGGCCTCTTTGAACCCTTCTATCTCCGCATCTGGGAGAACTCGCTCTACATCCAGGACGACATCAAACTCAGCCGCCGGCTTACCCTCAACCTCGGCGTCCGCCATGAGGTATTCATGCCCGAGACCGAGAAATATGATCGCCTTCCGAACTTCGATCTCGGAGCTTTGAAAGTCATCTATGCCGGACAGAACGGCGTTTCCCGCAGCGCCGGAAAGCAGACCAATTGGAAGAACTTCGGCCCCCGCATCGGCCTCGCCTACGACCTCACCGGCAACGGCAAGACCATCATCCGCGGCGGCTACAGCTTGGTCTACTTCCCCGACCCCGTTACCGCCAACGGTCAGATCGGGCTCAACATTCCGACCTTCTTCACCCAGTCGCTGGCATATCCGGACTTCCCCATCGGGATGCAGGGTGTTGCCACAATCGACAACCCCTTCCCTCTGCCAAGTGCTGTTCAGCCTCGCACCACGGCCGAACTCAACGCTCTGAACCCGTCCCCTCGCATCAACGGCCATTCGTTCCTCAACCGGACTCCGTACATGCAGACCTGGACCGCCAACCTCCAGCGCCAGCTCGCGCCGTCGCTGATGGTTGAAATCGATTACGCCGGCTCAACTGGCATGAATCTCGCTCAGTCTTATAATCCGAACGAGGTCCAGCCGGGCCCCGGCGCCTTGGCGCCGCGCCGCCTCCTCCAGCCTCTGAACAACGTCAACAACATGTTCTTTGTCGAATACCGCTCTCGCAGCTCATTCCACAGCATGCAGTTGAAGGCGACTAAGCGTTACGAGAACGGTCTCCAATTCCTCGCCGCCTACACCTGGGGCAAGTCGCTTGACTACACCGGGTCGGTCGGCTCTGGCGGCGGTGCTTCCGGCGGTCCGCAAACCGTCACCTGTCTCGATTGCAACCGGGGTCCTTCGGGCTTTGACGTTCGCCACCGCGCCGTATTCAGCTACGTCTACGATCTGCCCTTCGGCAAAGGCAAGAAGATGGATGCTGGGAATAAGGTTGTGAACAAGGTGATTGGTGGCTGGCAGATGAGCGGCATCACGACGCTCACGACGGGCCGTCCATTTACTCCTGGCCTCGCGGCTGGTGTAAACAACGGCGCACCGAGCTGGCCGAATCGCTTGGCCTGTTCGGGCAAGCTCGACAATCCCACGGCGGACCGTTGGTTTGATCCGGGCTGTTTTGCCGCTCCCCCGGCATTCACGTATGGCAACGTGGGCCGAGGCATTCTTTACTCGCCGGGCAACGTGAACTTCGACACGTCGTTTGTGAAGAACAACCGTTTCGGTGCGGGTGAGCGCTTTAATGTGCAGTTCCGCTTCGAAGCCTACAACCTCTTCAATACCCCTTATTTCGGCTTCCCCAATGCTTCCATCGGGTCGCCCACCGCAGGTCGTATCACTTCCACCGTTGGTGATAACCGCAGCCTGCAGCTAGCGCTCAAGTTCGAGTTCTAGACTCCAAAACGAACCCAGCCGCTACGGCCCGCCACCCTCACCAGGGTCGCGGGCCGTAGCATTTTTTGATCAGCCCGAAGCCTTGAATCGGGCATTCGTATCCTTTTGCTCGTGCGCGCTTCTTTGTTGGCTCCCTCCACCCGCGCTCCTCCTCCTCACGAGACGCCTAACTGTCCCCTAGGAAAGCCACTGACGCAAACACTCGCCGCGAACCGTACGTCAATTCCCGCCCAACCGCCCCCTATTATCTCTTCCCACCGGCCCAAATCACCAACGAATGGATGCCCTTGTCGCCGGTAATAGAATTGAGTGAAGCCTCTTGAAGAAGCCTGCTCCACCCGGGTCAGTCCATGAGAGCGTCCCAGTTTCCAAACCCGACGTCACGGAAATATAATAGAGTATGCTCAGCGAATGGTTTTGCCGACACCACTCCAGACGCTCTCGATGTCTACATCGGTCTGTATCAAGCGATGTCTCCCAGCCAGCGTCTGGGCAGGGTTTTTGAACTAGGCCAGTTTCAGCAGGCCTTGCAAATCGCCAACGTCAAATTGACCTACCCGGAAGCCGGGGAGCAAGAAGTGTTTCTTCGTGTCGCTGCGCGTAAGCTAGAGCGTGAGTTGATGATTCGAGTTTATAACTGGGATCCGGATCTCCATCCTTGACCGAACTCGGCCCGATTTTTGAATCGCTCTTGGCGGTGCTCGGCCGGCTGGAAATCCCCTATTTCGTGGGAGGTTCGGTGGCCAGTGGTAGTTATGGCCTGCCCAGGCAGACCAACGATATCGACATCGTTGCGGATTTTGCCCACGCCAACGTAGCGGAATTCGTCCAATGCCTGGAGGGAGAATTTTACCTGGATCAGCCGGCGGCGGCTGAAGCCATCATGCAAGGCCGGTCTTTCAACGCGATTCATCTGAAGGGCGCTTTCAAATTCGATTTCTTTCCTGCGAGCGCCCAGGGATTTTCGCAATCGGAGCTGCGGCGCCGGCGATTTGTCGTTTCCGCTATGCCGGAGCTTTCCAACATTGAATTCGCTATCGCTAGCCCTGAAGACACGGTGCTTGCCAAGCTGGTTTGGTTTCGCAAAGGCGGGGAAAGTTAAGATCGGCAGTGGCATGACATTCTGGGTGTTCTCCGAGTTCAAAGGACCAAGGTTGATTACGACTACATGCGGAAATGGGCTTCGACCTTGGAAGTGGCCGACCTGCTCGACAAGGCACTACTTCAAATAGCGCCTTGAGGCCCTCGATTTGTTACCTCGCCTGAGCATTTGATCCAGCGACGGCAGGCTCTTGCGCATCGCCCGCAGCTTCACGAGTAACCGGGCCTGCTTCTTGCGCCCCATCGCAAGCTCCTTGGCCTGGCGACCCTTGCTCTTGGCCAGCAGCTCGGTCAAAAGTCACTTTGGCCTACATAGTGGAGATATGGCGTAGAAAAAGCCACGTGTCACTCCCATAATCATGACGGCCACCGGGAGCTGAATAGCGCCGCCAGAACCTACCCCGGACTCCCTGCGCCATTTCCGTCTCCCTCCTGAAGCAACACTGGAGGCGATTTTCGAGCCGCTGGTCGGGTTGGCTAGCCATTTGGCGGCTAGTGCTCTGACCGCCCGAAACCGTTAGTCCAAAACATTGTGGCCATGGAATGTTTCCGATGCATACTTGGGTATGGCCCCGGGTCCTCTCCAGATCCAGCTCTCCTCCGAAGATCACGAGCCATTGCAAACACTACTCAGCGGCGGCGTTCAACCGGTCCGATCCACCTTGCGTACCCTTCGCCTGATCCAGTTGGCTCAGGGCGTAAGCGCCCTTCAAATCGCGCGCTGCGTCCCACTCTCAACCCAAGCGATTCGGAAGATTGGCCACCGCTATGAGGAGGGCGGATTGGATCAGGCCCTCTACGACTAGCAGCGTCCCGGCGCAACTGAACTGCTCGACAGAAAATCCCAGAACGAACTGCCGAAAATCGCGAATTAGGATATGATGAAGCAGTCTGATCGGTTCAGTCGGAGGATAATTCGTTATGCGGGGATTCATAGTGGGCTTTTCGCGCCTTTTTTTGCCGTTCGCAGTGTGCCTGGTTAGTCATGCAGAGGGCATTGAACAGAAGTTGCCAAGCCGAGATGCCGCCAACTCGGT
>JBKJLJ010000397.1:0-5843 GCA_046597015.1 Bryobacteraceae bacterium | reverse complement strand
CCTCGCTGACCGCCACGGCTCCCGCGGCCTCGTCGCTTTCGCCATCGCTGGTTGGTCGGTGTTCACCGCCCTCACCGCCACCGCCTGGAGCTATCTCTCCCTCCTCGTCATCCGCTTCGTTTTCGGCGGTCTCGAAGCCGCCTTCTCCCCCTCTATCGCCTCGGCTTTCGGGCGCTGGATCCCTGTACCCGAACGCGCCACCGCCTTCGGAGCTTTCCTCGGCGGCGGTCGTCTCGGCGGCGCTCTCACCCCGCCCATCGCCGGCTATCTTCTCTTCCATTACGGCTGGCAAGCCCCCTTCCTCGCCTTCGGAGCCTTCGGCCTCCTCTGGGCCGTCGCCTGGTTCGCCTTCTATCGCAACCGCCCTCAGGACCATCCGCACATCACGGAAGCCGAACTAGGCGCCATCGGCCCCGCTGTTCCCGCTCTCTCCGTCGCCACGCCCTGGAACCGCCTCCTGCGCAATCCCCGCCTATGGTCTCTCCTCGGCACCGCCTTCGGCTCCACATTCCTCTGGCAGTTCTACATCACCTGGTTCCCCACCTATCTCCGCGAGGAGCGCGGCATGTCCCTCACTGAAGCTTCCTATTACGCCGGCCTCCCGCTCTTATTCGGCGTCGCCGCGACCTGGTCCGGAGGCTTCCTCACCGACCTCCTGACCCGCCGCCTCGGCCCCCGCGAAGCCCGTACCACGATCGGCTTCTGCGGCCTCTCCACGGCCGCCGTCCTCTTCACCCTCGGCATCGGGTGCGCCCAGCCCGTCCTCGCCGCGCTCCTCATGAGCAGCGCCGCCGGTGCCGTCGATCTCTATCTTGGCGCGGCGTGGTCCTCGGCGACGGACATCGGCGGCCCCTCGGGCGGCACGGTGGCCGGGCTGATGAACGCCGCCTCCAACGCCGCCGGCTTCGTCGCTCCCGTTCTCCTCGGTTGGGTCCTCGACAGCACTCACAACTGGACCGCCGTCCTCTGCCTGTCCGCTGGCACCACCCTCGCCGCCGCCTACCTCTGGCGCTTCGTCAATCCCCGCGGAACTTAGTACGACCTACCCAAACTTACTGGGAACGCCGCGGCCGCCAGAATCACCACTCGTATTCTCCGTTTTACGACCCTGTAGTTCGTCTACCACCATCAATCAGATACACCACCCCGCAAATATTTCTTATACAATCAGGCCAGGAATATCGCTCATGCAACGCAGAGAACTCATTCAATCCGCCGCCGGACTCACCATCCTTCGCAGCGGCATCCTTCGCGGCCAGACCGCCCCCAGCAACCGTCTCAACGTCGCCCTCATCGGCGTCTGGGGACGCGGCACCGCCCATTACAACGTCCTGCGCGATGAAAACGTCGTCGCCCTCTGCGACGTCAACGACCTCCGCACCAAGGAAGGTCTCGAAATCTTCCCCAAAGCCAAAACCTACTCCGACTGGCGCCCATGCCTCGACCAGAAGGATATCGACGCCGTCATCATCTGCACCGCCGACCACCATCACGCCTTCATCGCCAACTGGGCCATCAACCGCGGCAAACACGTCTTCTGCGAAAAGCCCCTCGGCATCTCCGTCGAAGAGGTCCGCACCGTCCGCGCCAACTACCTCAAAAACAAAACCAAGGTCGCCACCCAGCACGGCACCCAGCGCCACGCCTACCCCAACTTCGAACGCCTCCGCGAGCTCATCCTCGATGGCGCCATCGGCGAACTGAAAACCGTCCACGGCTGGGACGCCCGCCAACTTCCCCGCCCCGGCTACCCCGTCGCCCAGGGTCAACCCCCAGCCGAACTGCACTATGAACAGTGGATCGGCCCCTCGCCCTACCATCCCTACAGCCCCCAATACTTCGGCGGCTCCGCCGGTCTCAATTGCCTCTTCTGGAACATGTACCGCGATTTCGGGGTCGGCCAGATGGGCGATATGGGCGCCCACACCATGGACCTGCTCTGGAACGCGATCGACGCCGGAGCCCACACCGGCATTGAAGTCGATCAGGAAGCGACAGACAAGTACAACCCCGACATCTGCCCCGTCAAACTCAAGGTGACCTTCGAACACCCCGCCAACGCGTGGCGCGGGCCCATCGAAGTCGTCTGGTACCAGGGCGGTATGAAGCCCACCGCGCCCAAGGGCTATATCGATATCTCAAAAGTGCCCAACGGAGCCATCTTCGAAGGAACCAAAGGCAGCATCTTCGCCGACTTCACGACGCGCGTCATCATCCCCAACAACGACGACGGCGATCTCACTTACTACAAACGCCGCGCCAAATCCGATATCCTTCCCCTCATCGGCGGCATCGGCCAGCCAACTCAGGGTGCCCCCGCCCGGCCCGGCGGCGGAGGCGGAGGCAACCGAGCCGCCCAAACCCTTCCCCCCGGCTTCACCGCCCAGCCCAACCAGCAACCCGGCCCCAGCGGCTTCCCCGAGATTCAAATGCTGAACGGCAAAATCCCTGCCGCTCTCGGCCTCCCTAACCCCGCGCTGGAAGGCATCCGCGCCGGCAACCCGCCCAACCGCAGTGGCGACGCCTTCCAGCGCGAATGGCTCGACGCCTGCAAGGGCAAGTCGAACGGCGTCACCCATGGCACCAGCAGCAAAACCCATTGCGACTTCGATTACTCCGGCACGATGATCGAGCAGATGTTACTCGGCTTAGTCGCCCATCGCGTCGGCAAGAAACTAACTTACGATCCCGTCGCCGGCCGCATCACCAACGTCCCCGAGGCCAACGACTACCTCAAACGCACCTACCGCCCCAACTGGACCCTCAACGGCTAGGCGTCCACATCCGCAGATCGGTGCGGGCAAAATCATTGCCTTTAGCCAGCAGCCTTTCGCCACGCTCGGTGGCGAGAGCATAAGCGAAACAATCCCCAAAATTCAACTGAGCTGGATGACCGCTTCCTTTGCCAAAATCCCGATACGCCGCGCGCGCAATCCGCGCTTGACTCACCGTAACTTCGACTATCTTTATTCCCGACTCTCCCAGAAACTCGTCTAATCGTCGGCTCGCAACGGGGCCGCGCCCCCCATCCACGACGATGGCAGTCTCCAGGTAACTTCCCGCCGACAGCAGCGTTCTCCCCTCCTCCGCTACAATCGCCTCCACAAAATACGCGGCGTCCGGTTCTCCTCTTAAGATCGCGATCAGCGCCGAAGTATCCACAATCACTTCGGTAGACCTAACTCATCATACAGAAGGTCCCCGTGGTCGACGCTCAAATAAGGTTCACTCATATGCTTCGCGCAATCCCGGCCAATTGCCAACAACGATTCAACCCTCGCTTCTCTCGGCTGAATCCGATTCAGCGAATCCCGCAGCGCCTCCGTAACCACTTGTGTCATCGACTTCCCGGTCAATTCAGCCAAGCTATGAGCGAGCTCGTACGCTTCGCCGTTCTTGATATTGAGATTCATCCATTCACCCAATACAATTCTACCATTCGTTACCGCAACAGCCGATACGCCACCCCCCGCACCGCCCCCGTCGTGTTGTACGAAGCGAACCCCAGCGGCGACGAAAGCCCAATATCCCCCCGCCGCAACCCAATCATCCGCCCCTGTATCGCCAGATCCACCACCCGCTCCTCCCCAATCCAAGCCCGGATCCGCCCCGGCGTCACCTCCAACCGAATCGCGTACCACTTCCCCGTCTCGAACGTAAAGTAGTTCCGCGTCTCATTGTCCGCCGCGTCCCACCCGTCAATGCTCGAAACCCCCACAATATCCCCGCCCCATCCCCCCGTCACCAGGGTCGCAAACGACTCTCCCACCGGAAACGTCAAACTGGCAAAGAAGTCCCCACCCGCCCGTCGCGTCCCTTCAAACCGGATCTCATAATTCATCTTCGGAAACGCCCCGCCCCAAGTCACCCCGGTCAGCGGAGCCCCGGCCCCGAGCACAATCTCCCCGCTCTCCACCTTCACCGGCCCCTTACGCAGAAACCCGGTCTCCTTCCATTCCCCCAAGCTCTTCCCGTCAAACAGCGACTGCCACTCCCCCGCGTTCTGCTGCCCAGCCAACCCGGCGGCCAAAATTATGCCCAGCAAAGTCAGTCGTGTCACGAAGCGAAGTCTATCACCCCGGTGGACCACCGCGCCTAAACGTTTCAGTTGCGCTACTTCGGTGCTAAACTCGTGGGTTACCCGTCTGGTGCCGTCTGCCCGTCTATAGCCGTCGCCCATCCGCAGCTCCTGTCTCGCTGCACCCAAATCCCCATTTGAGGTGTTTTTCATGCGAGCACTTGCGCTCCTACTCGTCGCCTTTGGCGGCCTCTACGCCCAGACATTTAATGGCAACATCGCAGGAACCGTCCAGGACGCTTCCGGTGCTACCATCCCCGGCGCTGCCGTAAAAATCGAAAGCCCCTCCACCGGCCTCACCCGCTCCGCCCTCGCTTCCGCCACGGGCGAATTCCTTTTCGCTGAACTTCCAGTCGGCAAATTCAACCTCAGCGTCACCCGCGCCGGCTTCGCGACCAGCCGCTACGACAACGTCGAAGTCGCCGTTTCCAAAACAACGAACGTCATCGTTTCTCTGGGTGTCGCGCAGCAAGCCGCCACCGTCGAAGTCTCGGCCCAGTCAGTTTCCCTCGAGACCACCTCTTCCGCCCTTATCGGCGTCGTCGGCCCAAAACTCGTTGCCGACCTGCCCATGAACGGTCGCGACTTCCGTCAGATGTTGAAGCTGACCCCGGGCGTCTCGCCCGCCTCCACTTCCGTCAACGGTATGCGGACGTCCGGCAACAACTACCAGATCGATGGCGCGGACAATAACGACGCCTTCCACAACTCCTCTGCAGTGAACCAAGGCGGCGTATCCGGCATCGCCGGCACCCTCCTGCCGGTCGAAGCGATCGACCAGTTTTCCGTTCAAACCAACGCCAGCGCCGAAGCCGGTCGCAATGGCGGGGCCTCGGTCAACCTGGTGATCAAGTCGGGCACCAACGCCCTGCATGGCTCGGCTTTCTACTTCAATCGCAATGAAGCTTTTGCGGAACCCTCGCCTCTCCAGGCCGCTGGCTCCAAGCCTCGCGTCGTCCGGTCGAACCAATACGGGTTCTCGGTCGGCGGACCGATCATTAAAAATAAGACGTTTTTCTTCGCCACGGGCGAAGCGCAGAAAGCGATTGCGAATAACTCTTTCGCCAGCACTCACCCATCCGACGCCTGGGTCGCCGACGCCCGCGGTATTCTGGGCCGCTACGCTGTCCCGGTCAGCCAGGTCGCCCTCAACATGCGCTCCTTCTGGCCCTCGCGCTTCAACTCCGCTTCCGGCGCGTTGAACAACTTTTTGTCCACCGACCAGAACCTCTACGACTCTTATAACGGAATCGTCAAAATCGACCACCGCTTCAGCGATAACCATACAATTTCCGGCCGCTACTTCGGCGGTACCGGGAAGCAGATTGCGGACTCCGGCTCGCCGTATAAAGAGTTCTTCCAGGTTGCCCCCAGCCGGATGCACAACATTTCAATCGTGCAGAACAGCGTCTTTGGGGCTCGTCTCGTCAACCAGATCACGGTGGGCGTGAACTACTTCAAACAAACGTTCAACGACTTTGACACCAGCGCCAATCCCGTCGCCATCGGTTTGAACACCGGGGTGACCGAAGCGACACTGCTCGGCGCTCCAACCACCAGCATCAGCGGCTTCGCCGGTGTCGGCCAAACCCAACCGCTCGGCCGTATTGACACGACCGGCCATCTGGTCGAGAACCTCTCTTACACCGTCGGCCGTCATCAGCTCAAGGTCGGCGGCGAATTTCGTCGCGCCCGCCTTGACGTCTTCTACGACACCAACAAGCGCGGCCGGTTCACCTTCGACGGTGCCCGCGGCCCCTGGGCT
>JBKJLJ010000535.1:0-3640 GCA_046597015.1 Bryobacteraceae bacterium | reverse complement strand
ACGTAGCGACCGGTGTCGTAGGGTTCGTGGAGAGCGATGCCGACGAGGAGGGCGAGGAGGATGGAGGCGAGGACGGCGGTGGGGACATAGCGCCATTTGGAGCTTGACCGGCGCTGGCCTTCGGGGAGGAAGTTGGCTCCGAGAGAGAGGGCCGGGACGGCGCTGCCGAGGGCGGCGGCATGGGCCATGCTGACGCCGAATTCAAGGGGTACGGTGTCGGCCGGGATGCGGAGTTCGGCGGCGGCGAGGGCGAGGGCGCGGGCGGGCGGCAGATCGAATACGGACGAGAAGACGGGCCGGGCCACGCTTTCTCCGTAGACTTCCAGGCCGTCGACGGTTTCCTGAGCGGCGAGGAAGCCGACCGGAGCGGCGGCGGTCATCCGAATGGCCGAATAGATGGCAGCGGCAGAAAACGTGAAGCTGCCGACCTTGATGCCGGCCTCAGTGAACCACGTTTGATAGGCTTCGAATTTTTGTCGGCGAAGGACGCCGATGAGGACTTGGTTTCCATCGAGCCGGGCGAAGGCGGGGACGGCATCGTCTTCGGCGTACGGGTGGAGGGTGTCGAGTTGGAAGCCAATGGCCGCTTCGAGTTCCTCGTCACCGACGGCGGGAAACTGCAGGGTACGAACGATGACTTCGCCGCGCGGCACCATGACGACCGCGGCGATGTGGCCGGCGGAGAATTTCTTGACGAAGTCGGCGTACTCGCGGCCCCATTCGACAGCGGGGCGTTCGCGGAAGCCGGCGATGGTTCTGGAGTCGAGAAGTTCGGCACCGGATGGACGGGCGCGAACGACTGAGACGGTAAGATCGTGGGGGCCGACTTCAATACCGACGCCGGTACCAAAGGAGAGCCATTTACGAACGGTAGGAGGAAGGCCGCTCATAGCTTCAGTTGGTCCCCGCGTTGTCGTACCAACGGAGGATATGGTACGGAGTCATTTCGTCTTTTTCGTCCCAGTTGAACTTCACGATAGTGGCGACGGATCGCCGGACGTCGCTACCGCGGAGAGTGGCATTGGCGCGGAGGGTGAACACGGTGCCTCCACCGAGGCGGAGCTTACCGGAGGCGGGTCCGGCGGCCTGTACGACCGCATTGAGCTCCTCGTTCGTGAGGAAGGGGCGCTGGGCGCGCCGAGTGACGATTTGAGTCACCATGTCCGGAGGAAGTCCGAGGGCGAGGAGGACGGGCGGCGCGGTCATATTGATATCGAATTGGCTGTTGGTGCCATAGAGAGCGAGACAGTCTTTGAGGCCGGTAGCGCGGACAAGTTGACCGGCCTGGTTGCGTACCCAGGTGCCGTAGAACATGTCCGGGGTGACCCCGCGAACGAACAGGAGTTCTTCTATTTGTTCAAAAGACGCATGGCGAGCACGGAAAGACGGAATGAGGGAACCGTAAAACTGATCAAAGGAAGAGGCTCCCGAGGAGGCTTGGCGCCAATCGATAATCGCGGAGGTTAATTCTTGCGCGCGATTCGGGTCGAGGCCGATGCTCAACAGAAGCCGCTGCAGGTCGACCGGGGTGACGGAGTTGATGTTGAACTTGGAAGATTCGGGGATGACTTCGACCTCCGCGTAGCCGGAGGGGAAGGGCATGCGGAGCAGGGGAATGCCGGCGGCCCAGAAACGAGAGGTACCGTCCGGATTGCGGGGGGTGTTGCGGCCCCATTGCATCCAAAGGATGGCGCGGTCGACGGCACCGGTGGCGAGGTAGTAGGCGCGGGTTTGCTCAACGGTAGTGGAGGTCCGTTCGGTTTCGCCGCGGACGGTGGTAGCGACGGATAAGGCGATGGCGGTGAGCGCGGCCGAGAGCCAAAGGACCGTGAGCAGCGCACCGCCGCGTTGGGGGTTAGTCGGCATACTTCTTGAAGGGGTCGGCGGTGACCCGGACGGGAATCGTTACGGTGGCGACGTCGAGGTTACCGGGGTTGGCGTCGAGGGGGACGATTTCCATGCGAATGGCGGCTGGCCAGGCGGGGGCGGACCAAGTCGAGGTCCAGCGCTGGAGGACGGGAGGAGGCATGGTTTCGAGAAAGACGAAGCGGACACCGGCGATTTTGTCCGCGAGGACGAAGCTATCGGGCCGGGGTTCGATGCGGCGAAAGATAGCCAGAGGGAATCCGCGTTCCGGATCCAGGGACATGCCGACACAGTGGCCCATTAGGCTGGTGGGTCCGTTGTAGACGGACTCGTTCACGATGAGGCGGAGGCCGATATTATCCTTACCGGGGATGACCGAATACTCGACGATGCGGGGGTAGCCGCGGGCGGATTCGTTGAGGGAGTAGTTGGTGACGAAGCGCATCGTCTGCACTCTTCCTTCGAAGAAGCGGGTGCGGGCGCCGGTGGGGGCACCATCGGGGCTGAGGCAATCGGCGCCGACGGGCATGAGGCCGGCAAGTTGCTGCTGGAGGGCGCGTTCGACGCCGATGACGCGGCGGTTGGCGAGGAAGCGGTTGTTGGTCTTTTCGAGGGCCTGAAGGCCGACGCGGAGGGCGTAGAGGATTCCGCCGCTGAGCAGGCTCATCAGAGTGACTGCGATGAGCAGTTCGAGGAGGGTGACGCCGCGTTGGTTCCGGCGTCTCATTGGACAACTCCACCGGCTGGGTTGGTGGCTTCGCCGGGCATCATGATGCGTTTGCGAAATCCTTCGAGCGGGTAGGTGCGGAGTTTTCCGCCCTGATTCCACCAGATCTGGAGTTCGACGCGTTCGAGAATTTCGATGCCGGGCCCGGCGCCGGGAGGAGCTTCGAAGATGCCGGCGCGGGCCTTCCAGCCAGCTTCGACGCCGCCTGATTGCGTCAGATCAAAACGGCCTTCGACCATCTGCTGCTGAGAGGCCGCCGGGGGGAGGAGGAGCAACTCGTCCATCTTGTGGCGGGCGAGGAGGGCGGCGCGGTCGTATTCGGTGAGGCGGGCGGCGGTACGGAGGGAGAGGGTGAGATTCGAAAGGAGACCGGTGATGGCAACGGCCATGATGACGCTAGCGACGAGGACTTCCAGGAGAGTGAAGCCGGCGGTGGATCTAGACCGCCTCATCTCGGAACCACCTGGGTTTGGGCTGTACCGGTGATGGGGTCGACGCTGACGAGCCGTTTGGCACCGCGGCGGTTGGTGACTTCGACGACGACGCGGGGGATGACGCCGCCGGGGTGGAGGAGAAACGTGCGGGGGGCGTTGGGATCGAGGCCGGGGACATCGGGGAGGATGCCGGTGATGGTGACGCCTTCGGGCAGGTCGAATTGCTTGCGATAGCTGCCATCGGCGGAGATGAACCGCATGAGGTTCTCTTGGCGGAAGATCCCGACTTCCATTGCGAGTTGGCGGCGTTCGGTCCGGTTGAGGGCGGCGGTGAGGTGGCTGACGATTCCGTCGGTGGCGGCCCGGAGGCGCAGCGAATCGATACCCGAGTTGATGGCGGGGAAGGTGACCCCGATCACGACCGCGATGAGGGCGGTAACGATCATCATCTCGAGTAGCGTTACGCCGCGCTGCGACCGCTGTTTCACTTCGTTTTCCAGCTCACGACGTCGGCGTTGATATCGGTTCCGCCGGGCACGCCGTCGGCCCCGAGGCAGACGATATCGGGTTCATCGCCGTGCTCGCCGGGGAAGTTATAGTTGTAGGGTTTCTG
>JBKJLJ010000505.1:0-4086 GCA_046597015.1 Bryobacteraceae bacterium | reverse complement strand
ACCGAGGCCGAGTCGCTGCGCTTTTTGCAATCGGGGGCGCGCGGAATTTTGCGCAAGACTTCCGATGCCGAAACCGTGATTGCTTGCCTTCGTGCCGTATCCAACGGAAACAGTTGGATGGCGGATTCTATTCTCCGCGACTCGGGACGCCCAGAGCGGTATGCCCGAAGTGAGTTGACCCCGCGAGAGCAGCAGGTGATGGAGCTGGTGGAGCAGGGCATGAAGAATAAGGAGATCGCTCGGGAGCTTGGGATCCGCCCCGGAACGGTCAAAATCCATCTGAAACACATCTTTGAAAAGACCGGCGTCCGGGGTCGCTACGGCTTGGCCCTTTCGGTCATGCGCCAGCGGGGGGGGACAGAACTCGCCAAGGCTTCGTAGCCGTGTTTACAGGGGACCGCATCAGGCGCATGATATTCTGCTAAGAGTGCGGTCTTCCTTTCATTTAGCTCCCATAGCGGTCCTCTTTTCGCTCGTTTCTGCCGCCGCGCAGTCTCCTCCACCTCTGGTTCAAATCCTCGAAGCGGAGATGCAGCGGAACTTCGCCGCCCTGAAAGCGAAGGGCGAACCAGCCCCCTATTTTCTCGCCTATGCTGTAACGCAGCAAGAGGCCCATCTGCTTGCCGCAACGAGCGGAATGCTGGCTTCTAGGGACTATTCGAAGTCGCGATCGTTCGACGTGACCGTGCGGGTGGGTACCCCGCAACTGGACAACTATCATCGCGTCGGCCGGGAGTTCGCCACCTTCACGAATGGATCGATTCTATCGTTGGACGATAACCCGAACGCTTTAAAGCGCCGGATCTGGATGGATACCGACGGGGTGTATCGGGCGGCGTCCCAGCGTCTCCTGAACATTAAGACGAACAAAGAGGTCAAGGTAGAAGCCAAGGATCTCTCTGACGATTTTTCCCCAACTGACCCCGTCGTGGCTTTCAAACCCACTCAGGAACTCCGCTTTGAGAGCGAAAAATGGGCGGCGCGAGCTCGGCAGTGGTCCAAACGTTTCGCCGAGTACTCCGACATCCTGAGTTCCAGCGTGACCGTGGTAGCGCAGCGCGAAGTAAAGACTTTCGTCAATACCGAAGGCACACGGTTGCAACATGGCCGGACTTTTGCACGCATTCTGATCACCGCCCGGTCGAAGGCCTCCGATGGCATGGACTTATCGACATCAGAGACCATCGAGGCCGACGACCCGGCGAGACTTCCTTCGGATAAGGTAGTAGAAGCTGCGGTAGACCGCGTGGCCAAGGACCTGCGCGGCCTCTTGCGATCGGGCGAGGTAGATCCCTTTGTCGGTCCGGCAATTCTCTCGGGCCGCGCGGCCGGGGTGTTCTTTCATGAAATCTTCGGCCACCGGATCGAGGGCCACCGCCAGAAGGACGAAAGCGAAGGGCAGACGTTTACTAAAAGCGTGAATGGCCCCGTATTGCCGCCGTTCCTGTCGGTAATTTTCGATCCCACCGCGAAACGGATGGCGGATACGGATCTTTATGGTTGGTTCGATTTTGATGACGAAGGGGTAGTCGCCCGGAAGGTCCCGGTGGTGGAGAACGGCATTTTGAAGACGTTCCTGATGAGCCGATCGCCGATCGCCGGGTTCAGCCGCTCGAACGGGCATGGCCGGCGGCAGGCCGGCGCCGAGATTGTTTCGCGGCAGAGTAATTTGATTGTGACGTCAAAGAATAGTGTCTCTGACGCGAAGTTGCGGGAGATGCTGATCGAAGAGATCAAGAAGCAAAACAAGCCGTATGGTTTATTTTTTGAAAGCGTGACCGGAGGGTATACGACGACCGGTCGAGCCGGCCTGCAAGCGTTTACGGTGATCCCGCTGGTCGTGTATCGCGTGTTCGCGGACGGTCGTCCCGACGAACTCGTGCGCGGAGCCGACATCGTCGGGACGCCGCTCGCGAGCTTCGGCAAAATCGTAGCAACCGGTAATCAGCCTCAGGTGTTCAACGGTTATTGCGGGGCCGAGAGTGGGAGCGTGCCGGTTTCAGCGATTTCGCCGGCGCTTTTGGTTTCCGAGATTGAAGTACAGAAGAAGAATCGATCGCAGGAACGGCCGCCTCTGCTGGGGCGTCCGACGCCGTCGACTGGCGGTGGACTATGATGGATCGGCGAACTTTCATGCTCCTGATCGGAGCGACGTCGGTCGCGGCGGGCCAGGCGAAGCTGGACGATCCCATCCTTGAGGCGATGCGCGACGAACTCGATCGGTCCTTGCGATTGCGGATCGCGGGTGAGACGCCGTACTACATCGAGTATTCGGTCGAACAAGGGAGCAATCTGAACTGCTCGGCAACGCTGGGCGGCCTGCTGCTTTCGCGGACCTCAACCTATCGGCTGCCGCGGGTGCAGGTGCGGGTGGGAAACTACGATTTCGACAACACGAATTGTGTGTATACCGGCATGGTGCGGGGCGCGCGATTCGACAACGAAAATTGGCCGTTAGAAGCTGATAGCAACCAGATTCGGCAGGACCTTTGGCTGGCGACAGACCGAAGCTACAAAGCTGCCGTGGAGACCCTCTCGCTGAAGCGTGCCGCGATGAAAAACATCAATCAGGCCGAAAAGCTGAACGATTTCGCCAAGCAGGCTCCGGCTGTGAAGATCCTGCCGATTCCGAAGATCAGGTTCGATGAGAAGCGCAGCAACGATCGGGTGCGAAGTCTTTCTGCGCTCTTCAACTCCTATCCGAAGATATTAGACTCCCGAGTTGAGTATGAAGAGGGCCTGGCGACGGCGTATTTTGGGAACACGGAAGGAACCTTTTTTCGAACGCCGGAGAACCTGGTGAACTTGCGGGTTCGAGCCGAGGCTTTAGCGGCGGATGGGACGCCGTTGCGGGACTACCTTACCTTTCATGCATTCGAAGCGGCGGGTCTGCCTTCGGATGCTCAGTTGACCGCGGCCATCCACGAGATGGCTAAGCGTTTGACGGCTTTGTGTGACGCCCCGGCGGGCGAGAGCTATTCCGGTCCGGTGCTGTTTGAGAAAGAGGCAGCTTGTCAACTTTTGGCCCAACTGTTTGGAGGCAATCTTTCCCCATTGCGTGCTCCGATCTCGGAGCCCGGGCGTCCGGTCAATCTTCCGCCTTCGGACCTGGAAGGCCGGATTGGTTCGCGGATCATGCCGGAGTATTTTGAGGTGATTGATGATCCGTTTGCGAAGGACGCCCAGGGCCGGAGGCTGTTTGGTGGCTACGAGATCGACATGGAAGGGGTAGTTCCGCAGGCGCTTCCGATTGTGAGTAAGGGAACGCTGAAGAACTTCTTTTTGACGCGGCAGCCGGTACGGGGATTTGAGGGTTCGAACGGGCGGGCGCGTTTGCCGGGTTCTTTTGGCGCTAGTTCGGCGTTGATGAGTAATCTGATTGTGAAAGCTAATGAGAGTGTTCCGCTGGCGCAATTGAAGGCGAAACTGATGGAAACCGTGAAGCAACGGAACAAGCCATACGGGGTTATCGTCCGGAAGATGGACTTCCCCAGTTCGGCGAATTTGGGCGCATTTCGACGATTGGCTTCGATGCTCCAAGCGGGAGGCGGTACCCGACCGGTGGCGCTTCCACTCGCGACCTACAAGGTTTATCCGGACGGCCGGGAGGAGCTGATCCGCGGCATGCGGATTCGCGGGTTAGCGGTCCGGGGGTTGCGGGACATTTTAGCGGCGAGCACGGAGACCCATCAGTTCGACTTGCTAGTGAACACCTACCCGTTGGCGCTGATGGGTGCCGGTGGGTTTGTCACGGGAGCAACTGTCGTTTCTCCGTCGTTGTTGTTCGATGAGGTGGACATGGATCGGCCTCAGGAAGAGCGTCCGAGTGCGCCCGTCGTTCCGCCGCCACCGTTTGAAAGCGGCAACTAGTTCGGCGTTATGGGTCTGCTGAGCCGTTCCATATTTCGCGAAATTGTGGCCGGTGCCGGCTTGGGAACCGTGCTGTTCAGCTTCGTACTGTTTCTGCAGCGGATCAGCTTGCTGTCCGAGCAACTGGTCCGGGGATCGGCAACGGCGTCGACGGTTGGATATATCTTTCTGTTGGCCCTGCCGTTCACTTTGATGATGTCGGTTCCGGTGGGGCTG
>JBKJLJ010000497.1:0-3592 GCA_046597015.1 Bryobacteraceae bacterium | reverse complement strand
AATCCGGACGGCTTTCAGTGCTTTCGAGATCGGGCAATTTTCTTTCGCCTGTTTCGCCAGCTCCTGGAATTGTTCTTCTGTGATGCCGGGAATCTCTGCTTCCATGGTCAGTTGGATATGGGTGATATCGAATCCACCGCCCACCTGTTCGAGTTTCACCGCTGCGGTCGTATGGATCCGTGTCGCCGTGAAGTTAGCCATTCCGAGGAACAGCGAGAACGCCATGGAGAAGCATCCTGCGTGAGACGCGGCCATGAGCTCTTCTGGGTTTGTGGCTGCCCCGCCCTCAAAGCGAGACGAGAAATTATAGGGTCCTTCGTAGACCCCGCTTCCAAACTTGATCTTTCCTGCGCCGTCCTTGAGTCCGCCGCGCCATTCTGCTTCCGATTTCCTGGTGATCATACCCTATTGTCGCCCGGATCACTTTTGATGTGGAAAGACCAGCGGTCAGTGCTCGACTGATCGAGCGAGCTCCAGACAGAATGCAGGAGCTCCTTCTAGCAGCGTGAAGTCACTTCCAAGACGGACAGCGCGAAGCAAGGAACGCTCCCCAAATGTCGCGCCGCCAACGACGCATGGTAAATAGTTTGAGCTCCCTAATGTGCCCGTTGCGGATTTTAGGCCTCCGGCATTTCCAGGACAGTGCAACAATTGCGGAGATGGGGGCCCTCTACCTTGAACAACTAGACGTTTTCGTAAGCACGAATCCCAGTCAGATCCTAGGCAGCTTGACGGGTGGTCTTGCTAGAGCAGGGTTCGCCACTACGGTTGGTAACACTCTTTCCTGGCAGAGCGAAATTGCCGAACTGCAAGACTCTTTTCTTCAACTTTTTGAAATAGTGCCGGAGTCTTCTCACTGGCATATTCTTCTGGAATACGTACTTCCAATCGTTGGCCAAAGAATAGACTGCGTGCTTTTGGCGGGCGATCTTTTCTACGTCCTCGAATACAAAGGGGGGACTTCGACAAGCGCATCCGCAGCCCTACAACAAGCGCAACAGTATGCATTGAGCCTCGTTGACTTTCATGAAGCCTCGCGCGGGCGAACCGCAATCCCGATCGGAGTGGGGGCGTTCAAAAAAGACATCCCATTTGACTTCAGTGAACCTCAACGGGGAGCCGCCTTGCCTTCGGCCATACTATTCGAGGTAATCGCGCAGGTCCAAACAAGGTTGGGAGGGAAGACTAATACCATCGACGCTGACGAGTGGAATACTTCTCGCTACTTCCCTGTTCCTACGATCATTCAAGCGGCCTCCTCCATTTACGCTGATCATGATATTCGAGAACTTGCTCACTCGCGCGCAGGGAACGATAATCTCGATGTCACCCAAAGAGCGGTTGCTCAGGCCGTGAAAGACGCCATACAACGCGACGTCAAAAAGTTGCTCGTGGTTACGGGCGTTCCGGGGGCGGGGAAGACCCTCGCAGGACTTAACGCCGTGCAGATGCTGGTCCAGAAATTAAACCTTGAATCCGAGCAAGCCGCGTTTCTTTCGGGGAATGGTCCGCTTGTCGCGGTACTTCAGGAAGCACTGAGGCGGAGTAAAGGCTCGCGCCAAAGAGGATTGAGCCGTTCAGTTAAGTCCAGAGTTCGGGAGGTCCATCGGTTTGTAAACGACAGCTATGGCGACAGTCGCCCGCCAGCGGACAAGCTAATTGTCTTCGACGAAGCCCAAAGGGCGTGGACCGCAGCGAAGAACTGGAAGAAATTCCAGAGAAACATCTCGGAGCCCGAGATGGTCATTGAGATTATGGGCCGACATTCCGGTTGGGCCGTAATTGTAGCTCTCGTTGGCGGGGGGCAAGAGATTCACGGCGGAGAAGCCGGGCTTGCTGCATGGGGAGATGCTATTCGTAGACACCCGGAATGGGAAATGGTGACGTCTCCAGAAGCAGTTGTCGGCGGTGCATCAGTCGCGGGTTCGCGGCTTTTTCGAGAGACCGACTTAGCACCGATGACAGTTGCGCAGGATCCGGCATATCATCTGGCAGTTTCAAAACGCTCCTACGGAACTGAAGTGACCGCGGCGTGGGTCAACGCTGTACTCGAAAGTAGGGTATCCGACGCGAAGGCTCTAGCTAAGCGAGATTTGCCCATTTACGTTACCCGCGACCTCAAGGCCGCCCGTGACTGGCTGCGCGCGAATGCGAGACAAGGTCGTCGGGCAGGGTTCATTGCCAGTTCCGGGGCCGCCAGACTCCGCGCAGAAGGGGTCGAGACGCCGACGTTTAAGTTTCTGGGAGGCATCGATTATGTGAAGTGGTTTCTCGAACCGCTTGGAGATCATCGCTCTTCGAATCAACTCGAAGTCGCCCTAAGTGAGTTTGAGGTTCAGGGCCTCGAACTCGATGTTGTGGGCCTTTTATGGGGCGGCGATCTAGTTTTCCCTTCAGACCGCGTTGAGGCTCGGCGCTTGCGAGGAACCAAGTGGTGCGTCGTTTCTGGGACAGGCGATCCCCAAGCGTCGGCGGACGACCCGCAGACTAGGATAAAGAACAAGTACCGAGTCTTGTTGACCCGATTTAGAAAGGCGATGATCATCTACGTCCCGATAGGCTCACTTGAAGATTCAACCCGCTCGCCCGTGGACTTTGACGGCGTCTATGAATATCTCGAAAGGTGCGGAGTACGTCCGAGCTAGGGGTCTTTTTCCGCCGAAGCCAACGCCGCGCGAGCGCGGTCTCAGCCGTAACTCCAAAACCCCCAGCGGAGCAGCGGGGCATCGAGCCCCGCTGCTCCGCCCTAACCCCCCTACTTCCACCCCAACTCCAGCGTCACAAACGCCAACTCATCCGCCAAATTCCTAATCCGCTTCCCAATAGGCAACCCCTGCGAGTGCCCCCCCTCCGTGTCGTAATGCAGAATCACCGGACGACCCGACCCCGTCGCCTTCTGCAACCGCGCCGCCATCTTCCGCGCATGCAGCGGATCCACCCGCGTATCCGCATCCCCAGTTATCAAAATCGTCGCCGGATACTTCACCCCGTCTTTCACCTTCTGATACGGTGAATATCCCAAAATCGTCTTGAACTGCCCCGCATCCTCCGACGATCCATATTCGGGCACCCAAAACCGCGCCACCTTGAATAAGTGGTACCGAACCATATCCAGCAACGGCACTGAGCAACTGACAACCCCAAACAACTCCGGCCGCTGCGTCATCGCCGCCCCTACCAACAAGCCGCCGTTCGATCCCCCTCGAATCGCCAACTTCTCCGGCCGCGTATACTTCTTCGCAATCAACCATTCCGCCGCCCCCACAAAATCGTCAAACGTATTCTGCTTCTTCGCCTGCATCCCGCCCTCGTGCCAAGCCTCCCCAAACTCACTGCCCCCCCGCAAATTCGGCAGCGCAATCACTCCCCCATGTTCCACCCACCAAGCCGATAAAGCCGAAAACCCCGGCGTCATCGTAACCTGAAACCCGCCGTACCCTGTCAACAAAGTCGGGTTATTCCCATCTAACTTCACATCCATCCGATGTACCAAAAACATGGGCACCTTCGTCCCGTCCTTCGATGGATACCAAACCTGTTCCACCTTTACATCGATCTTCTCCACCGGCACCCGCTCCCGCGCAAACTCCGC
>JBKJLJ010000460.1:0-5912 GCA_046597015.1 Bryobacteraceae bacterium | reverse complement strand
CTGCCCAAGAGGCAAGGCGGCCGTCTGGAAACCTTTTTGCGGCGGCGAAGCCGGCCGGGTTTTCAGTGGACGATATTGTGTTTGTGGATATCGCGTTTGTGGATTTGGCGCAGTTGGGGGCGGTGAACGAGGTCTATTCGAGCCTGTTCGCGGAGGGACGGCGGCCGGCGCGCACGGTGTATCAGGCGGCCGCGCTGCCCTATGGGGGGAAAGTGAAAGTTACCGGGGTGGCCGTTCGGGAGCGGCATTAGGCGAGCCGGGCGAGGGCGGTTTGAACGAGATCGCGGATGCGGAGCATGGGGCCATGGTTGTCCTCCGTCCAGGCATCGGTAGGGTCGTCGCGCCAAGCTTCCAGATAGGGACGGGCACGAGGGTCGCCAAGGTCGGCGAGCGCTTCAACGGCGTGGGGGCGAAGCTCGGGGTTGGTGAGGCAGGCGGCGAGGTGGGGAAGGGCGGCGGCGTCCTGGATGCGACCGAGGGACCTAAGGGCTTTGATGCGGATGGAGAGTTCGGGGCGATGAGCCAGGATTTCGAGGAGAGGTTGGCCGTAGCGGGGATGGCTGACGGAGAGGACGGCTTGGGAGACGACCTGAGGCGAGTTATGGTTAAGGAGTTCCAACCAGTGGGGGTAGGCGAGTTCAGGGCCGATGGCGGCTTCGAGGGCGCGGGCGGCTTTGACGAGCAGCCAGGGGGCGGGTTCAGCCGCAAGGGTGGCGAGGAAGACGGTGATGGCTTTGGTTGGGTTCGTTTTTGCAGAGTAGCAGATCAGCGGCGTGATCGAAAATGGGTGACGAATGCGCCCGTGAGACTGAGGAGCCTGTTTCGCGATGATGGCTGGAATTTTGCTAACGCTTTGCGCTGTGGTGATGGGTCTGTTTTTCTTCGGCGGATCGTCGCCGGCCAAGGGACACGACCTGGACGGTATCGCGACGGCAACCCTGCCGGGAGACTGGGCGGCACGGGGGGCGGAGCGGCGGCCGACGTGGGCGGCGTTTCCGTTTGTGAAGACGCAGGCTTGGTGGTGGGGAGCCGGGAATCCGTACGAAGTGGAGGCTTGGGTGGTGGTGGGGGCGCCGGAGGCGTCGGTGGGCGATGTGGAGAGCGGAATGGCGTGGGCGCTCGAACAGGTGAAAAGTTATTCGCAACGGTTTCCGGAGTTTGGGAGTTACAAGCAGGGAGAGCGCGAGACTTGGATTTCCGAGGGGAGTTATCAGATCAGTACGTCCCATGATCCGCAGAAGGTCATCTTTTCCCGTTCCGTGGATCGGGGGCAGAAGGTGGCGTTTGTGGCGCGGGTTTATACGAAAAAGATTCCGCACGAGAAATTGAAGCAGCTACAGGATAAGTTGTATTCCTCGATGAACTTTACGGCGAAGCGGGGGGCTTATTTTGGCGAGGTGGGGAACTGGGCCGGGGTGGCGGCGGCGAGACGGGCGAAGGAGATTGCTTATGCCAATGCGATTCTGGCCAAGCGGGGGCTGGGGCCGGTGGGCGCGCAGGACGAGGTGAAGACGAAGGACGGGTGGGTGTATGAGTTGTGGGATGACCGGCTGATTATCGGGCGGCGACTGGGGGAGCGGGTGATGGACTCGCCTGCTTACGAGGCGCGGGCGGAGCTCACCTGGCTTCGATGGAGAGGAGACGGGTGGGAGCCGTGGAGGGCGTCGAGCGCGAGTAAGCCGGGGAAGGGGCAGGTGGATCGGCCGAGCGCGACCGTGCCGGCGACGTGGAGCAAAGTGCTGGGAGCGGACCCGGACAAGAGTAGGTTCTACTTCTTTACGACGATCGACTGTATGTTGACGGAAGGGGAGAAATGGACACCGGAGTTGGACCCGGCCAAGTGGAAGCTGGAAGAGTGGATGGAGAGCGCACTAAGGATTGAGCAGGAGTTTGTGGCGGGGAAGATGAAGATTGAGTAAGTTCGTAGACTTTGCAGCGGCGCGCAAGGAGGCCGGTGGCGGAACGGATGAATAGACTCCAGGCTACTGTTTAATTACTCCACAGGCGATGCGGTCTCCGGCGTTACCGGCGGGGTCCGATTTATTGTCATCCGCTTTGGCGTGGATGACGAGCGCGGTGCCTTCGCCGGAGAAGATGGAATCCTTATCGCCTTTGTGCGAGACCTTTGTGGCGGTCAGGGTGGCGGTCACCCTGCCTTCGGAATCAGCGGTGATGTTTTTCAAGTCTCCGGCGTGAGAACCGGCCGGGTTTTCGGTGCCGTGCTCTTTGTGTTCCGGATTGAAGTGCCCACCGGCGGTAGTGAACCCGGGCGCGTCGCATTTGCCTACCGCGTGAATGTGGACGGCGTGATCACCGGGGGCGAGATTTTTGAGGTCGAAATCGAGCCTTACGCCCATGTCTGTGGTCTCACTGACGGGCGAGATTTTCACCGTGCCTACGCTTTGTCCCTGCGCGTTCTTCATTTCGACCGTTACTTGGGCGAAGGCGAAGTTCGCGAAGACGCCAGCAATTACAAGAAGAGTTTTCATTCCGAGTTCCTCTTTAGTCTGAGAGCATGTGAAAGGCCAACCTAGAACGCTTGGCCGATACTGAAGAACGGTCGGCCGAGGGGCTCGCCCGGCTTGCGGTCCAGCTTGATTCCATAATCCAGACGGATAAGGAAATAGGGCGTTCGAACGCGGATTCCGAAGCCAGCGGCCTTGCGGACGGTCCACGGCCGGAAATCGTTGATCTTGTCGTAGACGTTGCCGACGTCGAGGAAGCTGACTCCGTCGAAGATACCTTTCAATGGGAAGCGGAGTTCGTTGTTCAGAATGAAGAGCGCGTCGCCGCCGGTTGGCGATATGGCGTCAAACTGACGGGGGCCGACGCCGTCCTGCGCGAAGCCCCGGATGGTGGTGCCGCCGCCGGCGAAAAACCGTTCACCAAGGCTGACGCGGTTCGTGGCGCTTTTGCCGGGGATCAGATCCTGGCCGTTCAGGCCTCCGGCGAGGCCGACGCGGACGCCGGTGGCGAAGACGAGACGGCTCTTGCGGACGCCTTTCTGCATCGGGAGGAGGGCGGGCTTATCGAAGGCGAAGTAGCGGAAGTATTGGCCGAAGTATTTCGCGAAGTTCAGCTCGCTGCCGGAGAAGGTGGGCGCGTACTCGACGGCGTGAGATTGGAAGCTACCGCGGGTGGCGTCGAGGAGATCGTCGCGGGTATCGCGGGAGAGCGAGGCAGTGAAGGGGGCGACGCGGAGGGTGGCGTCGAAGATGGGGTCGGGGCCGCGGTCATAGGTATGGGTTCGCTCGAGGCGATAGCCGTAGTTCAGAATCCACGCCTTGCCGAAGCGCGATTCCTGGAGGACGGAGAAGCCGACGCGGTCGGTGTTGAACCCTTCGCGGACTTCGCGGCGGACAAAGGCGGAGGCGGTGGTCCGAAGAGGGAACCGTTTCAAGAAGGGTTGGGAGAAATACGTGCGCGCTTCCTGGAGATCGGCGTCGTAGCGGGTGCGGACGCCGATGACGCGGGCCGAGCCCAGGGAGTTTCGGTTAGAGAAGTCGGCGATGCCGCCCGGGCCGCGTTCGGTATCGAAATAGCCACCGTAGTTAAGTTGGAAGGGACGCACTTCGCGGACGTTGACGTCGAGCGAGATGGGCTTTCTGTTGCCGATTGGTTCCAAGGGATTTCGCTGCATGTCGATCAGCGAGTAGGCACCGGTGGTATAGAGGTTGCGGCGGGAGCGGCTAAGAATTTGCGGGTCCAGGGGATCGCCTGGCCTCAGTTCGATCTGGCTTTGAATCAGGCCCTGGGAGGTATGGTCATTTCCGGTGACGTTGATCGAATCGACGACACTCTGGGAGCCTTCGGTGATTTGGAAGTTCAGGTCGACCTTGCCGGTGTCAGGGCGCCGATCCAAGGAGTAGCTGACGTCGGCGTCGTTGTAGCCTTTGCGGGCGTAGAGTTCGAGCAAATTGTTAAGCGTCTCTTCGCGGAGTTCGCGGGAATAGTCGTCGCCTTCGCTGAGGGTGACGGCGCGGAGGAGCTCTTCCGGCTTGTAGGCTTGGCTGCCAGAGAATTTCAGGTTGCCGACGGCGTAGAGCGGACCTTCGACGATGGGATAAATAATGGTGGCGGAGCGGGTGGGAGCCTTTAGCACCACTTCGGGTTTGGCTATTTTCACGTCAAGATAGCCGCGGTCCCGGTAGTGGCGCGTCAACAGATCGATGGCGGGCTGGGGTCGCGAGAGGGCCGCCAGGGTCAGCTTTTGCTCTCGGAGCAGGTTGCGGAGTTCCTTCTCTTCGATTCCCTTGGCGCCGGCAAAGGCGAGCTTGGGCGTTTCGAATTTATCCCCCGTCTGGACATCGAAGACGACCCGTTTGCGGCCGGGTTCGGGAAGTTCGATCGTATAGTCGACTTGAGCCGCGAGGTAGCCTCGATGGGCCAGGTCCTGGCGGAGAATGGCGGCCGCATCGTCGGCTCGTTGGGCGTCGAAAACGCCAGCCAGCCATTGCTTGCGAACACTCTTCTGCACGGCGGCGACGGGCTTGAATCCTTCGTAGACGAAGTCCACTTTGGGACCCGCCTCAACGTTTAGATCGAGGTCGACCTGCGAGTCTTTCGTCTCGCGGTTGAGGTGAACGCGGGCTTCCAGATGTCCGGCGTCGGCGTATTTGTTGGTGACGCGCTCGACACCGCGGCGAACTTTGAAAAAGTCGTAAGTTTTGCCTTGGCGAGCCGCCAGCCACTTCGCGAGCTGTTCCGGGGTGAAGATTTGGGTTCCGCTGAAGGCAACCTGACCGATTTTTTTCTTCTCTCGTTCGGCGGTTGTCGACGGCTCCGGCGGCGTTCCGCCGAACTCCTGTTTGCGAGAAAAATCGAAGCGGTAGGAGTTGTCGGATTGTTTCAGCGCGCGGGTGCGGAAGCGCTTGGAGATATCGTACTGGCCGACCAAAATCTGATCGCCGGAATCGGTGAGATTCATGGAATAGATCAGGCTCAGTTGGCGGGTCAGATTTTGGCCGACGGTTAAGCGGGCCGAGGGGTCCGACTCGTTGGCGATGAGGTTTGGCTCGATGCGAACTTGGGAAAGGCCGGTGGCGCGTTCGAGCCCGCGGCCAAGAGATCCGCCGACGCGGCCGGTGACGTAGGAGAGCACCTGCTCCTTGGCGACATCCAACTCCTGGCCTTGGAGTTCGTCGAGCGTGCGGCCGGTGAGCAGGACCGCGGCGATGTCGGGTTCGGGGAGCGCGGGGTCCGAGGTGAGGGTGGTCTGGCGCTCTTTGCCGGAGCCTTGCAGGGTGAGGGTGACGTCGTAACCAGAGGCCTGCGTCTTCGCGATGATATCGAACGAGGGTTCGATGCGGTTCTCGTCGGTGAAGGTCATCACGCCGCGGTCGACGAGATACTTCCGCTCGTTCAGATTCAGTTGGCCGCCTTCTTCTATGGTGACGCGGCCGACGAGGCCGGGCCGGTAGTAGCTACCCGTGAGGCGCGCGTTCATGACGATCTCGGCCTTCGCGAGATTGTTGTCGACGACAAGCGGGTTTTCCGTTTTGATGGCGATACCGTAGTCGAGGCGTTCGAGCAGGAGAGAACGGTCCTCGGTGACGTCAACATTCGGCGGCGTGTTGAGCACGTTCAGCAGGCCTTGGTCCAGGTTCAAGGGCTCGGTGTAGCTGCCTTCGACGATGGAGACATTCCCACCCAGCAGGAACCGTTTTCCGACCGAGCGGAGCGAGAGATCGGCGTTCGAAAGCGTCTTCAGGTTGGCCGGAAAATCGAGGTAGACGCCCTTCGAAGCGACCTTCAGATTGACATCGTTTCCCTTTACGGAGAAGCCGCCGGAGCCGGCGAGAGTGCCTCCGTTGAGGCCACCGGAGAGCTGGCTGAGCACGACGCGTTCGCCCGCGATATCGAGCCGGAGGTTCACCTTTTCCGCCTGGACGCGCGGCGATGCGATGCTGAGA
>JBKJLJ010001076.1:0-5518 GCA_046597015.1 Bryobacteraceae bacterium | reverse complement strand
TGGAGTTGAAGGAGCTGCAGGCGCGGGTCGGGATCACCTTCCTGTTCATCACTCACGATCAGGAGGAGGCGCTCTCGCTCTCCGATCGGATTGCGGTGATGCATAAGGGCCGGATCGAACAGATGGGTTCGCCGCAGGAGATTTACCTAACCCCGGCGACCCGCTTTGTCGCGGGCTTTCTGGGCGCCGTGAATTGGGTGGGCAATGTGGGGGTGCGCCCGGAGTTGACCCGGATTTCCAGGGAACGGCCGCCGAGCGGGATGCGGGTAAAAGAAGGGACCGTGAGTTCCGCGATGTTTCTGGGCGACTGCTTTCGCGTCGAGGCGCAGACGGCGGAACGGGAGAGTTTGGTGGCTCAGATTGCCCATGGGTTAGGGCAGTTTGAACGGGGCGAGCGGGTGCATCTGTGGTGGGATCCGAGCGATGAGATGGCGCTACCCGAATGAAGCGGCTTCGCGCGTTGTTTCTGCTTCCCGCCTGGGCTTTCACGCTGTTGCTCTTTCTGGCGCCCCTGGGGATCATCGTTGCCTACTCGCTCCAGACAAAAGGAGTTTACGGAGGGGTCGGCGACCCGTGGACGTCCGAGAATTACGTTCGATTGTTGGATCCGTTGTACGGGGTGATCCTGCTGCGATCTTTCGCCATGGCCGGGGCGGCGACGCTCGGATGCCTCGTACTGGCCTTTCCCCTGGCTCTTTATATTTCGCGCAGCGGAACGCGAAAGACGCTGCTATTGAATCTGGTGATGCTCCCGTTTTGGACGAGTTTTCTCGTGCGGACTTATGCGTGGATGTTCCTGCTGCGGGATACGGGATTGATCAATTCGATGCTGCTCGGGATGGGGGTGATCAGCGAGCCGCTGCCGCTGCTGTACAACGATGGGGCGGTGGTCGTGGGGCTCATCTACGGCTATCTGCCCTTCGCGATTCTACCGCTATATAGCAATTTGGAGCGGCTGGATAAGGGGCTGCTGGAAGCGGCGGCCGACCTGGGCGCCAAGCCGTGGCAAGCGATGCTGCATGTCGTATTGCCGCTAACGGCACCAGGGATGCGGGCTGCCGGGGTGCTCGTTTTCATTCCTTCGCTGGGTGCGTATTTGACGCCGGACCTGCTTGGCGGGGGCAAGAGCATGATGATCGGAAACCTGGTGCAGAACCAGTTCACCTCGGCCCGAGACTGGCCGTTCGGGTCGGCTCTGTCGCTTGCGTTGATGGCGGTCGTGATGTTGCTGCTCTGGGCTTTGCTGCGGCGAGACGGCGAGGAGATGTTATGAAGCGCCTGCTGCCGCTGTATGTCATCGCGATCTACGCTTTCCTCCACGTTCCTCTGCTGATTTTGTGCGGATTCAGTTTTAACTCTTCGAAGTTTACGGTGTGGGAGGGGTTCTCGCTGATTTGGTACGAAGCGATGTGGAACGACGGCGCGTTGGCTGAAGCTACGTGGAACTCACTTGTGATCGCGATCGTGTCGACGGTGGTGGCGACGGCGGTTGGGACATTGGGGGCTTATGGCTTATGGAAGAAAAACTCGCGGCTGTTATCCGGATCAATGTATCTGTCGCTGGTGACACCGGAGATCATTACGGGCATCGCCATGCTGGCGACCTTCCAATGGGCGTTCCGTTATCTGCACCTGCAACTCGGGATGTCGACGGTGATTCTAGCGCACGTCACGTTTTCGATGGCGTACGTTTTGCTCGTGGTGATGGCCCGGTTGCGGACGGCTGATCCGGCGTTAGAAGAAGCCGCGCTCGACCTGGGGGCGACCGAATGGCAGGCGTTTCGGCTGGTGACGTTGCCGATGTTGAAGCCAGGTATTGCGGCGGCCGCGTTGCTAGCCTTTACCGTCTCCTTTGACGACTACGTGATCACGGCGCTAGTGGCCGGAGTCGATTCCGAGACGCTGCCGATGGTGCTCTATGCGATGGCGCGGCGAGGGGCGAACCCGGTCGTGAGCGCGATTTCTACCGTGATTTTCGTCGGGCTCGGCGTTTTGATCGTCGCGTCGGAAAGGTTGCAGAAAACATGAAGCGGCGGGTGTTTGCTGCATCGTTGGCCGCTCTCGGTTGTGGCCGGTCGAAGCTGCCGCGATTAAACGTGTTCAATTGGTCGGCCTATGTCGCTCCGGAAACCGTTCCCAACTTCGAACGGGAGTTCGGCGTAAAAGTCCGGTACTCGATTTACGAATCGAACGAAGAGATGCTGGCCCGGGTCTTTAGCGGCAACTCCGGCTGGGACGTGGTCTTTCCCACCCACTACATAGTGCCGCCCATGCGCGAGCAAGGCCTGCTCGCGGAGCTGGACCCCGCAAAGTTGCCGAACAGGAAGCATCTCGATCCCGCGTTCATCCGGCCCGGGCTGACGGACTACGCCATCCCCTACATGTGGAATGCCACTGGAATCCTTTTCAACAAAAAGCTCCAGCCAACGCCGGAGAGTTGGGCCGATCTTTGGAGCCCCGCACTACGGGGCAAGATCACGATGTTGGACGATCCCGCCGAGGTCCTGGCCGCGGCGCTCCGCAAGATCGGGCTGAGTTTGAATTCCCGCAATGCGGATGAACTCCGCGCGGCCCAACGAGAGGCGCTGCAGCAGAAGCCCCTGCTGCGCGCCTACCTGAACTCCGAAGTTCGGGACCAGGTCGTGGCGGGCGACGTCATGGCGGCTCAGTTGTGGTCCACGACGGCCCAGCAGGCGATTGATGCCGCGCCGCATCTGGGGTTCGTCTATCCGCGGGAAGGATTTCCGGTGAACCTTGACTGCGCTGTGATTCTGCGAGAGAGCCCGCGGCAGGAGTTAGCCCACGCCTGGATCGACTACTTGCTGCGGCCTGAAGTAAGTGCCCGGGTCGCCGATTCGATGCGGACGGCGACCGCCAACCTGGCGGCGCGACCGTTGCTCGGACCGCAGACGCGGAACAACCCGACGCTGTATCCATCGGCGGAAGTGATGGCCCGGGCCGAATGGTTCGAAACGATGACGCCCGAAGTACAGCGTCTTCGCGATCGCCTGTGGACAGAAATCAAGTCTGCTTGAGGTGGAGAGGGTAGAATTATAAGATCTGATGATTCCACGGCTCTATTCCTTCGTATCATCGCTGCCGCGCCTCACTTGGGTCGCGGGGCTCGACATCTTATTGGTGGCCGTGATTATCTACCAGTTCATTCAAATTGTGCGAGGCCGCCGGGCGGCGCATATGTTGGGTGGGATGCTCGTCTTAGTGGCGGTCTACTTGACGGCTCTTGCGCTCAAGATGGAGTTGTTGCGGACTTTACTCGCGACTTTGGCACCCTATACCGCCTTCGCCTTGATCGTCATGTTTCAGAGCGAAATTCGGCGCCTTCTCGCCAGGCTGGGAAAGCAACGGCTGATCGGGTTTGGGTCTCGCCTGCAGCGCCGGGAGACCGTAGACGAGATTTTGATGGCCGTGCAGCAACTCGCCCAGGACAGGATTGGCGGCTTAATCATTGTCGAACGGGAAATCGGTCTCCGGACTTTCATTGAAAGTGGCGTGCCGCTCGATGCGGCCATTTCCCGCGACCTGCTGCTAGCGATATTTCACCCGGGATCCGCGATGCACGATGGGGCAGTAATCGTGCAGGGAGACCGCATCGCGGCGGCGGCGTGCTTCCTTCCGCTGACGATGAACCCTGAGCTTTTGCGCGATTTGGGAACCCGGCACCGGGCGGCGATCGGCGTGACTGAAGAGGCGGACTGCTTGTCTCTGATCGTCAGCGAAGAGACCGGGCGGATTTCGATTGCGCAGTACGGCGAGATTGAGTACAACGTGGCTCCGGAAAGGGTGGAAGCTGCGCTGAATCGGCGTGGCCGGCAGGAGGCCAAGCGAATGATCGAGACGGCGAAGGGAACCCGGGCATGAGGCAGCTCTTTACGGAAAACCTGGGGATGAAGGCGCTCAGCATTGCCCTGGCTGGTTCCCTGTGGGTGGCCGTGGTCGGCGAGCAGGAATTGAGTTCTTCAATCTCGGTGCCGGTGGAATACAAAAACTTTCCCAAATCGCTCGAAGTGAGTACGACGATGGTCAGCCGGGTGAACCTGTTGGTGCAGGCGCCGCCGCAGAAATTAGAGGCTAGCAACTTGGCTGACGCGGCCCTGGTCGTGGACTTGAGCGCCGTCAATCGGCCCGGTGAGCGGACATTTAACCTGGATCGCGAGAGTCTCCGCTTGCCGCAAGGGGTTACCCTCGAACGAGTCATTCCCTCGCAATTACGGTTGCGATTTGAACAGCGGACAGCGCGTGACGTGCCGGTATTGATCCGGTACGCCAACACTCCCATGCCGGGGTATCGGATCTTGAAGCAGGAAGTTTTGCCGGAAGTGTTGCGCGTCGTGGGGCCGCAAAGCCGTGTCGAACAGTTGCAGCGCGCCGAGACCGATCCCATTGATTTAAGCGGAATCATTGGCGAAAGCGAAGTGAAGGTTAACACCTTTGTCGAGGACTCGCAGGTGCGGATTGAAGGGGCCTCGAGCGTGCGGGTGCGCATCGTAATGGAGCGGATCGCGCAGCCTGCGTTGGAGCAATAAATGGGCAAGCAGCTTTTTGGAACGGATGGGATACGAGGCGTGGCGGGAGAGTATCCGCTGGACGCGAAGACCGTATTCGCCTTTGGGCGGGCGTTAGGCGAGTGGGCCCGGGAGCATAGCCCTGACCCGCGGGTGGCGTTGGGGATGGATACTCGCGAATCCGGCGAACAGCTATCAAAGTGGGTGATGGCGGGGTTGAAAGCGGCCGGGGTAAAGCCCGAGCATCATGGGGTGGTGACCACGCCCTGCGTGGCGTGGACGACCAAGAACGGGCCGTTCGTAGCCGGGGTGATGATTTCGGCGTCGCATAATCCGTATCGGGATAACGGGTTGAAGGTGTTCGCCCATACCGGCTACAAGCTCCCCGATGCGGACGAAAAACAATTGGAAACGCAAATCTTCGCTCTGGCGGGTCCGGAGCCGGAACCGGTTACCTGGCGTTGGTTTGGGTTCCGCGATCGACCGTATCGCGAGTATCTCGACTCGATTTTTCCGCATTCCCTGGCGGGCCGAAAGATCGTCATAGACTGTGCTAACGGCGCGGCGTTCTCCTCTGCCCCGCTACTGTTGCGCGAGTTTGGCGCCGAGGTGATCGTGCTGAGCGGCGAACCGGACGGCCGGAATATTAACGAGGGTTGTGGCGCCTTACATCCGGAAGCCCTGCAACGGGCGGTGGTGGAGCACGGGGCTTGGTGTGGCGTAGCTTTCGACGGCGATGCGGATCGGGCCATGTTCGTTTCGGCCACCGGTAAACTGATCGACGGAGACCACGTCCTGTTCATCGCGGGGCGCGATATGCACGCCCGGGGGCATCTGCCAAACGCCGAGTTGGTGGCGACCGTGATGTCGAATCTTGGTCTCGAGGTGGCCTTGGCGCGGCAGGGTATCTCGCTAGTGCGGACGGCCGTCGGCGACAAGTATGTGCTCGAAGAGATGGTGCGCCGCGGGGCTGCGTTGGGCGGTGAGCAGAGCGG
>JBKJLJ010000761.1:0-6587 GCA_046597015.1 Bryobacteraceae bacterium | reverse complement strand
CTTGGCCGCCGGCGCGTTTCATTTTGATCTCGTCACCGGAGACGGTGCCGGTGTAGGTCCATTTGATCGTGTTGCCGTTCATCTCGCGGGTCATGGTGAAGGATACGGTATCGCCAGAGACCTTGCCATCGGCGATGGGCGCTTCGCCGCCCTGGCCGGCGGACATGGTGCCGGTGAGCTTTTCGCCTTCGGCTTTCAGGTTGAAGATCTGTTCCCGGGTTTCCCCATTGCGGCCCGGCACTTGCGCGGACCACTTACCAGACACATCGGCGGCTACTGGGGACGTAGCCAGGAGCGTAAACGCTACGAGGAGTTGTTTGACCATGTAGCCAAGACGACGGATACTGGGCTGATGTTTCGTGCTGCTGAATATAAAGGCCAGAGAGCCATTGCTGTCGCACCTTGTGTGCCGATTTTGCCAGGTGTTGGCGAGGTTCAGATCCAAGTTTCCCATTGCGGCATTTGTGGGACGGACCTGCATCTGTTCCACGGCAACATGGATCACCGGGTCTCGCTGCCGCAGGTGATTGGCCATGAGAGTTCGGGGACGATTACGGCCCTGGGCGCGGGGGTGACGGACTGGGCGGTAGGAGACCGGGTGACGGTACGTCCGTTGGCTCCGTGCGGGGACTGTCCGACTTGCCGGCGGGGGCATGCGCACGTGTGCCCGAACTTGAAGTTTATTGGGATTGATGCGCCCGGGGCGATGCAGGGTCTGTGGACGATTCCGGCGCATACGCTGCATCGGCTGCCGGATGCGCTGTCGCTGCTGGACGCGGCGCTGGTGGAGCCGATTGCGGTGGCGTGCCACGACGTGCGGTTGGGACGGGTGACGGCGGGCGAGTTTGCGGTGGTGATTGGGGGCGGGCCTATTGGGGCGCTGGTTGCATTGGTGGCGCGGCACCATGGAGCGCGGGTGGTGGTGACGGAGATTAACCCCTTCCGGGTGAAATTACTGCGGGAGATGGGCCTTGCGGTGCTGGATCCGCGGGCGACGGATGTGCCGGCGTTTGTGCAGGCGGAGACGGCGAAGGACGGGGCGGATGTGGTGTTCGAGGTATCGGGGTCGGTGCCGGGGGCGGAGCTAATGACGAAGTTGGGGCGGGTAAGGGCGCGGATTGTGGTGGTGGCGGTGTTCCCGAAGCCGGTGCCGGTGGACTTGCATAAGATGTTCTGGAAGGAGCAGGAGATGATTGGGACGCGGGTTTATGAGCCGGAGGATTTCGACGAGGCGATCGCGCTGTTGTCGGCAGGGGAGGTGCCGTTTCGGAGCCTAATTACCGGCGTTTATCCACTGGACGATGTGCAGAAGGGGTTGCTGGAAATGGAGCAGGGGGCGGACGTGATGAAGATCCTGGTTGACTGTTCTTCATAAACAGATATAATCACGCGACGTATGGGCATTCGCTCTCTCCTTTTCCTCTCGTTGTCCGCCTCTGCTGCTCTGGCGCAAAACGCGACCCAGGCCGGACGGTTTCATGTTGAACACCCGACTTTACTAAACCTCGGCTTTGAATGGCCGATTAGCGGCGACGCGAATCGGAACGCGGCTGTTTCGGTGGAGTATCGAGCGGTGGGTGAGGCTGGTTGGAAGACCGGCATGCCGCTGGTTCGCATCGGCGGAGAGAACGTCTACCGCCGGAAGGAGAACCTGGACTATACGGTGCCGGACGCCTTCGCCGGGAGCATTCTGAACTTACAGCCGGGGACGGAGTACGAATGCCGGTTCGTGATGACGGACCCGGATGGGGCGACGGGGCAGACGACGCATACCGTGAAAGTTAAGACGCGGACGGAGCCGATGCCTTACAAGGGCGGCCGGACGCTGCACGTGTATCCGCCGGACTATTTTGGGCCGCGGCAGGAGCCGAGCTTTACGGGGATTTTGCAGGCTTACTACGGGGCGGGGCTGGGCGACTGGTCGGTGGTTTGGGAGCGGCGCGCCAAGCCGGGCGATACGCTGCTGATGCACACGGGGCTTTATCGGCCGGAGCGGTTGGACTACGTGGACCCGATGATGGCGCCATTTGATGGGTCCATGTCGCTGACGCTGAAGGGTACGGCGGAGAAGCCGATTACGATTAAGGCGGCGGGCGATGGGGAGGTGATCCTGGACGGGGACAACAATCATCGGCTGCTGGATGTGATGGCTTCGCAGCACCATATTATCGAGGGGCTGACGTTTCGGAATACCGATGTGGCGATCTTTGCCGGTCAGAAGGAAGTGATTGGGGCGGTGGCGCTGACGGTGAAGAACTGCCGGTTTGAGAACGTCGGGTTTGGGGTGTGGACGGAGTTTGCGGGCTCATCGGATTTCTACATTGCGGACAACCTGATTCTGGGACGGGACGACCGGTTCCGGCTGATTGGATGGGGCGGGCGGCAACGGGAGCCGGGAGGCAACGTTTGGGCGGAGCCGCCGTTTAAGTCGCATCGGATGGTGAGTTACTACGGGATCAAAGTGTATGGCCCGGGGCATGTAATTGCGCATAACTCGATTGCTTACTTCCATGACGCGATTGGGATCTCGACGTATGGCACGCCGCCGACGGATCCGGATCAGCGGGCGTCTTCGATCGACATTTATAACAACGACATGCACATGCTGAACGACGACTTTGTGGAGACGGACGGCGGGGTGCATAACGTGCGGGTGTTCAATAATCGGGGGACGAATTCGGCGATGGGTGGATATAGTTCGCAGCCCGTATTTGGGGGGCCGGTTTACTTCATTCGGAACACGTTGTATCACTCGCCGGGCGGAGTAGCATTTAAGTTTTCGGCCAAGCCGGCGGGGTTATTTGTGTATCACAACACGATCATCGGCGAGCATATCGCCGGGGATACTTCGTCGAACATGCACTACCGGAACAACCTGTTTCTGGGGCGGGATACGCCGGATAGGGGGATTATGCGGGTGGGCAACGCGACCGATTTCAACAGCATGGACTACGACGGGTTTCGGCCGAACAAGGGTATAGAGGCGCAGTATAGTTGGCTCGCGCCGGCGAAAGGGCAGAAGATCTATGAGCCCAAGCCGAGTGACTGGAAGTCGTTTGCGACGCTGGCGGCTTTCCGGGCGGGGACGGGGCAGGAGGCGCATGGAATCGAAGTTGACTTCGACATTTTTGAGAAGATGACGCCGCCGGATCCAGCGAAGCGGTTCGCGGTTTATCACGCGATGGACCTGGATTTCCGGCTGAAGCCGGGGAGCAAGGCCGTGGATGCCGGGGTGGTGATTCCGACGGTGAACGAGGGGTTTGCGGGTAAGGCTCCGGATCTCGGGGCCCATGAGGTGGGGCGGCCGGCTTTGCAGTATGGGCCGCGTTGGCTTACCTGGCAACCGTTTTATCGGTAGGCATTTTCGGCTTAGAGGTGTCCAGGAATTAGACCCGACGGGTGGGGGCGGGAGGCATAGCTAGTGAGTTGCGGAAGTTGAGTCGGCTGGAGTTGTGGAGACCGCCGCCGGCTTAGCGTCTCTTGCGGGTGATCTTCTTCGCGAGAAACTCCTGGAATAGATTCCCGACGGCTTCGAATCCAAGTCCGATAGCCGAACTTTGTAAGACCACCCGGTTGCTGTCGCGCGCAGAAACGGGGAAGAAGTAGCGGGTGACGAAGCCGGTTCCGAACCGGCTGATCATGCTGGAATAGCAGAACTGGAAGTTTTTGTTGTCGCCGCGGCAGATGACGGTTCGATTGATAGCCCACCAGGCGCGTGACGCATTTGTGCCGGTTCCCTTTACAAAGTAGCGGGGATCTTGCTTCGTTAGAGTCGTGGTGACAACCCTCTCGATCATCAGATTGGTTCCGAAGCTTACGAAACCGGCACCGTAACGTTTGGCATAGCCTTGTGCACCTTGGCCGAAGCCCTTGTTCGTGTTGCGGGCTTGGCCGACGCCCGCAATTATTCCGTTAACGACAAAAGTTGACGGGTCGAGCCAGGTCTTGGCGGTGAGTTCCAACTTCTGTTTGGCATTCAGAGGGGCGGCGTCGCGATCATAGACAGCGAAAAAGTTGGGTATGAGGCCCCCGAGACGCTGCTTTTCGGCTTCCTTGATTTGCTCCTGCGCGATTTCTACCTGGGTCTGGGTAACATTCAGTTGGTTCGAGACCTTGTCGATCGCCAAGGCGGTAGGCGGAAGGGCGAGCGTTTGGTTCGCGGCGAGTTCGCCAGCGATAGTTGTTAGGGCAAAGCCGTTGGCGTTGAAGGTGAGGCGATAGGGGCCGGGGGGAACATTCGAGAAGGAGAAGTCGCCAGCGGGGGTCGATTGCGCTTCCTGATCCGGAGCGCGGCCGTCAAGAATCAGCTTGATCGGAGCTGAGGCTATGGAAGCGCCGCTCGCGTCAACGACGGTTCCACTGATGGTTCCGGGCTGAGCGAAGGCGGCGGGGGACACGGCCAGGAGGGCAAGGAGCAACGCGCACGACGAGAACAGCTTCATATCGCCTTTAGATGGTTCCGGGCCCGATAAGAACGCAGATTCTTTGCAGTTTAGGGGCATTCTTGCCACGGAGATCATCAAGGCGCTCGATAGGAACCAACTCACGGTCCGGGCGGCGCATCACCGCACGGGCATCGCGGCTGCCGACTTTTCGCGGATTCGCAATGCGGTCCTGGGGCGGTTCACCGTCGTCCGGTTGATGTCTGTCCTCAACCGCCTCGGTTCGGGGGACCGGCGGTCGAGCTAAGCGAGTAAAGGTTTGACGACGTGGCCGTCTACGTCGGTGAGGCGGTAGTCTCGGCCGCTGTAGCGGTAGGTCAGCTTCGTGTGGTCAAGGCCCATCAGATGGAGAATCGTCGCTTGTAAGTCGTGGACGTGGACCTTGTTCTCCACCGCTTTGTAACCGAACTCGTCCGTTGCTCCGTAGGCGAAGCCTCCTTTGGCCCCCCCTCCGGCTAGTAACGTCGTAAAGCCGTGGACGTTATGATCCCTCCCGTTGCCGACCCGCTCCAGGCCGCTGTTCTGGATCATCGGGGTCCGGCCGAATTCGCTGCCAATCACGACCAGCGTGTCATCGAACATGCCTCGAAGCTTCAAGTCTTCGAGCAGGGCCGCTATCGGGCCGTCGGCGGCGTTGGCTAGTTTTGAGTGGATCCGAATGTCGTCGTGGCTGTCCCAGGGTTGGAAGTTTCCGAAGTAGACTTGGACCATTCGCACGCCCTTTTCGGCCATGCGCAAGGCCATCAGACAGCCTCGGCCAAACTCGTGGTCTCCGTAACGGGCGCGGACCTTTTCGGGCTCCTTGGTGATATCGAAGATCTCCGGGGCCTCGGTCTGCATGCGATAGGCAACTTCCATCGCGGCGATGCTCGCCTCCATTTGGGGCTCGTGGCCTAGTTGATGGAGATAGCCTTGGTTCAGGCGGTCGAGTAATGAGAGTTGGCGCTCCTGCTCGCTCGAGGTCAGCTTGGCGTTGCGGATATTCTGGAGGATCTTTTCGGGATCGCTCTCCTTCGTGAGTAAGTGGGTGCCTTGATAGGTCGCGGGGAGGAAAGCCGAATCCCATAGCTGGGGGCCGAGGACGGGGTAACCGGGGCATAAGACGACGAAGCCGGGGAGGTTTTTGTTTTCGGTCCCCAAGCCGTAGGTCAGCCACGAGCCCATCGACGGGCGGCCGGGGAGGTTGTGGCCGCAGTTCATCATCAACAACGACGGGCCGTGGTTTCCGTTGTCGGAATACATGGAACGGATGACGCAGAGGTCGTCGGCGCGGCGGGCTAGTTTGGGAAAAATCTCGCTGATCTCGAGGCCGCTTTGGCCGTGCTTCGAGAACTTGAAAGGCGACTTCATCAGGTTGCCGGCGGCGCGGTCCGTCTTCATCTTCGGGCCGGGCATGGGCTCGCCGTCGCGCTTGTCTAAGACGGGCTTGGGGTCAAACGTGTCGACGTGGGACATTCCTCCGTTCAGGAAGAGGAAGATGACCCGTTTGGCTTTGGGGGCGAAGTGGGGGCCGGCGGCGGCGGTTTCCGCCAGGCCGAGGAGGCCGAGGCTGCCGCCGATGCCGCGCAATACGTCTCGTCTCAACATGGCTTAGTTCACCGCCGTGAATTCGCTGGAGGCCAGCAGCACTTGCGCGTACTGGGCCCAGGAGCTGCTTTGTTTCAAGAAGACCAGACCCATTTCCGTCTCGTCCGGGCGGGGGGCGCGGAGATAGAGACGTTGATAGGCTTGGCGGATTTTTTCGCGGTCATCGCCTTGCAAACGCTGGGCGAAGGCCTCGGCTTGTTTGGCGACGAAAGAGTTGTTGAGGAAGTATAAGCGCTGCAGGGGGCCGAGGGTTACGGTTCGCTTCTCGACGGTATTATTGGGGTTGGGGAAGTCGAAGAGAGTCAGGCTGGGGTCTGGCTTGGTGCGGCCGACGTAGCCGTAGAGGGTGCGACGGTGAAAATCGTCAGTGAGGGGCTGGGCGGGGCCGCCTGGGGCGAGGTCGAGATGGCCGGCGACGGAGAGGATTGCGTCGCGTAAGGATTCGGCGTCGAGGCGGGGGACGAAGTTGGCGCGCCAGAGGAGCTTGTTTTCGGGGTCCTTTTGCGCGTTGGTTTCCGAAGGGGTGGAGCTGAGTTGGTAGGCGCTGGTGAGGAGCAG
>JBKJLJ010000604.1:0-3617 GCA_046597015.1 Bryobacteraceae bacterium | reverse complement strand
GGCGCGTTCCCCAAAAACGTCTCCCAGTCGATATTCGCTTCGGTCGCATCCGTCGGCAAACTGTACTGCCAAGCCCCAATTGCCGTATTCCGATCGAGCCACGCCTCCACCAAATTCAACTCCCCCAGCGCCTTCTGCTGCAGCAACTGCCCGGCCTTCGCAAAAACCAGCGAACTCGCGTACTGGCTTCCCACCTGCAAAATCCGCCCCGTCTCCCGCTGCGCCGCAATCAACTTCGGGCCCTCGGCAAACTTATGCACCATCGGTTTTTCGACGTACACATCCTTGCCCGCCCGCAACGCCGCCTCCGCAATCGCCGCGTGCCAATGGTCCGGCGTCGCCACAATCACCGCGTCGACGTCCGTCCGCGCCAACACCTCCCGATAGTCCCGCGACGTGTAAACCTGGCTCCCCCACCGCTCCTTCGCCCGGTCCAGCCGGCCCTGATAAATGTCGGCCACCGCCGTCAACTGCGCCTCGCCCGAACGCAATGCGTCCTCAACGTCCCCCGTCCCCATCCCCCCCGCCCCAATCAACGCTAGCCGGATCATCCGATTGCCCTCGCCGTAAACGTCTCCGCGTCCCAGGTGAACGCCTTCTTCTCAAACACGCTGCGGTTCGAAAGCAGCGCCGGACCCGCCGCCTGCAACCCAAATCGAGCGTCCTCTACCACCGGCTTCCGGCTCTTCACCGCCCGAAAGAAGTTTCGATGATGATCCAAATGGTCGCTATACCCACGCTCGGGACGAAAAGCCTCCTGCCCCGTCGGCCGCATCGAAGCCATCGAAGGCCGTAACGGCGGATACTTCTCTCCATAAGTCCGCAGAAACTCCGCCTGTACGCTTTTGGTAAAGGTGCCAATCGTATACCCCGGCTCCGTCTCCCGCGTCACCCGATTCACCGTCACCCCGCCGTCCACCGTCAAAATCCCCTCGCTCCCCACAAACCGAAACCCGCTCGTCTCCCCCGCGCCGTTCACAAAGTTCACCCGCAGCGCCAGATTAAACGCCGGCATCTTCCCCCGGCTCGGGTAGTCGTACATCCCCAACATCACGTCCGGCACGTCCCGCCCGTCTTTCCAGTACCGTAACCCGCCCGTCGCATATACCCGGCTCGGCCCCTGCGCCCCCGTGATGAAATGCATCCCGCTAAACAAATGCACGAACAGGTCCCCCGCCACCCCCGTTCCGTAGTCCTGATAGTTCCGCCACCGGAACAACCGCAGCGGCTCAAACGGCCGCTTCGGCGCCGCCCCCAAAAACTGATCCCAATCAATATTCGCCGGCGTCGCATCCGGCGGAATCGAATACTGCCAAGCCCCAATGGCCGAATTCCGGTCCCACCAAGCCTCCACCAGATTCAACTCGCCAATAGCCCCGCTCTCGAGGAGCTCCTTGGCCTTGGCATAAACCACGCTCGAAACCCGCTGCGAACCCACCTGCAGAATCCGTCCGCTTGCCTTCGCCGTGCCCACCAGCGCGACCCCCTCTTCCACTTTCTGCACCATCGGCTTCTCGACGTAAACGTCCTTCCCTGCCGCCAACGCCTCGGTCGCAATCCGCGCGTGCCAATGGTCCGGCGTCGCGATGATCACCGCGTCGACATCCTTCCGCGCCAGCACCTCCCGATAGTCCCGGGTCGCATAAAGGTGGTTCCCAAATCGTTCCTTCGCCCGGTCCAGCCGGCCCTGATAGATATCGGAGACGGCCACCATCTCCGTCAGCCCCGTCTGCAGCGCCGATTCCGTATCGCCGGTTCCCATCCCGCCCATCCCGATCGTCGCAAAGCGAATCCTGTCATTCGGCGAGACCACCTGAGACAAACCGGGCGCCGGCGTAAGCGCGGCGGCCTGGAGAAAATTACGGCGCGAGGAGGACATGAGCTCTACCCTTTAGCTGGTGTGGCAGTGGTCGGAGCAGCCGGTGCTGCCTTCGTTTCGGTCTTGGTCTCCGTCTTGGTCTCAGACTTGGTCTCTGCCTTAGTCTCTGTCTTGGACTCCGGCTTCGTCTCCGACTTCGTCTCCGACTTGGGCTCTTTTCCGCCGGAAGAAGCAGGGCTGCTGGTTCCGGTCTTGTTGTAATCGGTGATGTACCATCCCGTGCCCTTGAATTGGAACGCGGGGGCGGACAGCAAACGGTCGATCGGCCCGCCGCATTCGTCATGAATCGTCAGCGGCTCATCGGAAAACTTACGCAGTTTCTCGAAGTTGCGATCGCACTTGGGGCAATAATACTCGTAAATCGGCATGTTTATTTAGGTGTGGGAATGTTGAGCGGACCCAGGCCGGGTTCCTTACCCGCCGTCTTGCCCGCCGTCGCCGGCTCTGGAATCACTCCCTTCGTCGCGATCTCAATCGCCTTCTTCAAAAGCTCGTCTTCGGTCGACTTCTTTGGCTCCACCGTCGGCTTCGGCGCGTCTTCGTCCTCTTCCCCGGTCGGTAGTCCCTGCTGTTCCAGCATCGGGACAGAAGGCGTTACGCCCGTATCCTGAATCGCTTTGCCCAGCGGACCGTAGTACTTCGCCACCGACAGGATCACCGCCGCCCCGTCGTCCATCCTGATCGCCTTCCGCACCGCCGCATCGCCGTAGGTCCGTTCGCCGACCACTGCCGCCCGCTTGGTCTCAAGCAATGCCGCCGCCGCTACTTCTCCGGCCGCCGCCGTGCCCCGGTTCACAATCAACGTCACCGGAAGCCGCGTGACCACCTTGGCCGCATCCGCTTCCAAATTCTCTCGCTTCTGCTTCTGGCCCTCAACGTAGGCCAGCAGCGCTTTATCCTGGAAAAGGTTCGCCACCGTGACGCCTTCACGCGGGTCGCCCGTCGCGCAGTTTCGCAGGTCGAGAATAAACTTCTTCGCGCCCTGCTTCTCGAGCGCCTTCACCGCCGTCCCCACATCCGCGCTCCGCGTGCCGGCCAAGGACTGCGCCTGCACGTATCCAATGTTGTCGGCCAGCATCTTGCTGGTTACCGCCGGCAGCGTGATCGCCGCCCGCGTCAGCGAAACCTTCTGCGGCTCGGGACGCGTAAACCGCAGAACCGAAAATTCGACCTTGGAACCAACGTCGCCCTTCAGCATGATCTCGGCGTACGCCAGCGGCATGTCGCGGGTGTTTACGTTGTTGATCGTCTCGATCATATCGCCCGTCGTCAAACCAGCCTTATCGGCCGGCGAACCCGGAATCGAACCCACGATCGCCACGTAGCCAAAACGCTTGGCCAGAATCAAACCGACGTCTGCTTTAGAGTCGGTCATGGCCTTGGTGTACTGCTTGTACTGATCCGGGCCGAGGTAGGAAGCGTAAGGGTCCAGCGATTCTAGCAACCCGTTTAACGCACCCAAAGTGACATTCTTCATGTCCGGCTCTTCCACGTAATCGCTCTTAATCTTGGAAAGGACCTCAGTAAAGACCCCGATATGCCGGTAGGTCTCCTCCGGGCTCGACTCTTTCTTGGTGGAGGCGCCGAGAAGCAGCATCCCTACCAGCAGCACGGAAAAGGTGATCATGGCGAACTGAAGCTTGCGATTCAAGATAGGGCCTCCGGAGCGGTTCAATAGTAGTGTAACAGACGCTCCCTCTAATAGACGCGGGCCGCGGGAATCGGATACTTCGAATTT
>JBKJLJ010000226.1:0-2632 GCA_046597015.1 Bryobacteraceae bacterium | reverse complement strand
CCCCCGGCTCACCCCCCCCTCCGCCGTCGGCAGCGGCTGCAAATACTCCACCTCCGCCAACACATTCAAATAAATTTCCAGCGGAGTCAGGTGGATAATCTCACCCCGGCGGCCGCTTGTGCCGAAGTTCAGTTCTACCGGATCATAGGAAAGCGAGGAGCGAAGGGTCACCTCCGTATTCTCGCAAATTCGGCCCGCAGCCGAGCCCAAGTCGGCAGCTTCGTCCACAGCGCCACAAACATCTTGTACCGCCACCCCGGCACCACATACAGCTTCCCTAAATTCCGCAGCGACTCCCCCACCACAAACTCCGCCGTCATCCACAGTGCGTCCGCATGCTTCCTCCGGTCTACTCCCAAAACGTCATGAAATTCCGTGTAAGTAAACCCCGGGCATAAAACCTGTACCGTAACTCCCGTCTCCCGTAACTCCAGCCACAGACCCTCACTAAACGCGTTCGTCCACGCCTTGGTCGCACAGTAACTCACATTGTCTGCCGACCGCGCAAACCCCGCCACTGACCCGACATTCACAATCGCCCCCGCTCCTCGCTGCAGCATCTGCGGCAACACCGCCCGCGTCAGCCGCAATGTGGCCAGCACGTGCAGCCGATGCATCTCCATCTGCGCCCCCAACTCTGTCGTCGCCAAGCTCCCCTTCGTCCCGAACCCCGCGTTGTTCACGAGCATCGCCACGTCCGCCCGCCCCTCCAAATGCCGCGCCAATTTCTCCACCTCCTCCTCCACGCTCAAGTCGGCCACCCACACCTCCGCTCCCATTCCCTCTAACCTCTCCCGTCGTCGAGCCACCACCAAAAGCCCGTACCCCATCGCCGCCAACTGACGGGCAAATTCCACCCCCAACCCCGCCGAAGCGCCCGTAATCACTGCCAATTTAGCCATCTCCGCCGATGCTACCATGTCCCTCATGGCTAACCTCTTCGCCTCCGCCGCCATGGCCGAAGGCTACGCTCGCTCTCGCCCCGCCGTCCACGCTTGGGTCCTCCGCCAACTCCCCGGCACCTTTCGTCGAGCCCTCGATCTCGGCTGCGGCTCCGGCATCTCCACCGCCGCCCTCGCCGGCCTCGCCGAACACCGCGTCGGCCTCGATCCCGCGGAACCCATGCTCGCCTGGGCCCCCAAAGTCGCTCCCGGCGCCGCCTTCCTCGTCGGCCAAGCCGAAGCCCTCCCCTTCGCCGGCGAGTCTTTTGACCTCGTTGCCGCCGCCGGCTCGCTCAACTACTGCGACGTCCCCCCCGCCCTCCGCGAAATCAACCGGGTCCTCACCCCCCACGGCCGCCTCGCCATCTACGACTTCGCCCAAGGCAAAGAGTTCGAAGACTCCTCCGACCTCACCGCCTGGAACACCGCCTTCAAACTCCGCTACCCCTCCCCGGAAGGCCCGGCATCTTTCAACCCCGGCGGAGAGCCCTTCTCGATGACCCTGCCCTATAATGCCGCCACCTATCTCGACTACGCTCTTACCGAAACCAACGTCTCCGCCGCCATCGCCCGCGGCATCCCCGCCCAAGAAATCCGCGCCTGGTGCCAACTCACCCTCGCCCCCGTCTTCGCCGGCCAAACCAAGCCCGTCATCTTCCGCGGCTATCTCGCCGTCAAAAGCCGCAACGCCGCCTGGAGCCCTCCGGCCTTCTGAATTCCCGGCACGAAGCACGAGTCAATGAAGTCCTGATCGGTCCCGCGGAACGCCCCCAGCGGAGCCTCCAACTTCACCGCCTCCGGCAGCACAGCCGCCGCAAACGTCGCCCACACCGCGGCCTTCCCCGTCCCCACCACGGTGATGTCTTTCTCGCCGGACTGCCGCAACCAAGCGACCGCCGTTACAATGTCCTGCACCCGGTTCGCATCGTCACTCCGGTTAAAGGTCAAAAAGTACCGCGCCTCGCGGTCTCGCGGAGCCACGGCCGCCCCGGTCTGAAACGGCTCAATCGTCAACACCGTCCGTCCGTCCGCCTTCGCCGCCCCGCCCACCTGCAACACCGCTCCGCCCTTGCCCTTCACAAATTTCGCCATCACTCGGTCGCCCTGCCCCGCCCGCGTCAACTCCACCGCCGACCCCGTCATCTTGGCCTCCACCTTCGCCGGCCAACTCGTCCCCAGTGCCACCGCCATTCGCTCCTGCAAAACTTTCGCGTCCGTCACGGCCTCCGCCTGCTGCTTCGCCGCCGCCACCCATTGCGCGAAAAGCTGCGCCAGGTTCAACGAATTCGCCGGCAAAGTCCGCCCAGAGAACACCATCATGTCCTGCAACTTCTCCTGCCGAATCCGCTTCTCGGTAAACTTCGACGCGTCTCCGTCCCCCAAAACCTGCTTCCCGAAAAACTTGTAAACCGCTTCCCGGCTAGCCTTGTTGTAGTTATGCGGCGCGTCAATCTGCACCGTCTCCACCTGCGCCCCCGCGTCGTACAACTCATAGATCTTCTTCATCGCCGGGTACTCTTCTTTCAGCGTGTTCTTCGTCCAGTCCCCCGTCGCCGAAACCATCATCATCGGCCGCGGAGCCATCAACGCCGCGATCTCCACGTTGTTCGTCCCTACCCGCAAACCCGGTGCGTTCTCGCTGATTATGCAGGGCGGGTCGCCGTGCGAGAACGCGCCGGGTCTACGCGTGG
>JBKJLJ010000155.1:0-4068 GCA_046597015.1 Bryobacteraceae bacterium | reverse complement strand
CAAGCCGTATACGTCCCCAGCGGTACCTCGAACAGCACCGAAGCCACGCCCCCCAAGTCATTCCCATCGGCATCGACCTTTGGTACCAGCGTCGGCAACTCCCGGCGCATCGCCGGTGGCGCTTTTCCAATCCAACCGGCCATATCCGCCGCCCGGAACTCCGCCCCGAAGTCATAGTCGTAGACCGGATTCACCACCCCATCGACCGACGGTATCCCCGGAATCTTAGGAAACCCGGTTGCCGCTTGCGTCGCCGCCACCAACTGCCCGGCCTGCAACGTCGGGTACCGGCTCAGCGGAGGCTGAATTCCCTTCATCACCCACTCGATCAAAGCCACCCGCAGCGCCCGCAGCGTATCGGACGACGGATTCGGGTTTGCCGCCAGTACGCAGCCAGCCGGAACCGCCGCCGGTGCCACATTGAATCCACCCCGCCCGCCTCCATGCGTCGTCCCGGGAAAGTAGTACCGCCGGACGTTCTCCGGCAGAGGGATATCTTTTTTCGCATCTGTCCCCACCAGATCCGGCGACATTCGCAGCGCCCAAAACTCAAGCCCCCCAAACGTCTCCACAATCTTCGGACACGTCTTCGTCGCCCGGCAACGGTCCAGCAACCCTGCGGTCTTCCGCCCCCGAGATTGATCGGCATACGAGTTCCACCACACCACCCCATCGCTGCCCGGTTCATACAGTTTCGCCGTCCCGCCCGCGACCGCAAACCGAAAATTCATCGCCAGTTGACGAGCCGCAATGTTCGGGTTCATCCCGTCCCAGACCTGTCGCCCCCGCTCATCCTGATTGAACCCCAAGTGGACAAAGCTCCGCAAAAAATTGCCGGACTGCGAATTCCCTTCGCTCACCGCAAACCGGATCGCCCCGGCCACCGGATTCTCGGTCCCCTCGGAGTCCCTGGCTTCGTACCGTAAAAACGAGTTCAAATCCCGCGTCGCCGCATACCCAATCCCCAGCACGAGCGGATCCTGCGCCTCATAAATCAACTCATACAGCCACGCCGGGTCAAACCCGTCTTTCAAACAGATCTTCGTCCGTTCCGGCCGCCCGGGAAACGCTGCGTCGCCGCAATCTGCAAATGCCCACTCCCGCCGGTCAACCGGCGTCCGCACCCCGTTCACACTCGCCCGCCGGGTCAGGGTCGCTTTCGTTGTGTCCAACGTTCGAGGCAGTTGATAGCTAATCGCACTTACCGCCGCGCTCAGTGGCAGCGTGTGCGTCCCTGCCCGAGCGTCCATGAAGAGAGCCGTCACCGATCCCACGACCGGCGATCCGTCCGCGTTCTTCGCCACCGGCACCACGATCGTCTGGGCGTCGTTCCCTGAAGCGACGTCGCCTTGCCAACCGCTGACGACGTTCACGTGCCCCTCCGCGCTCGGCACCGGCGCGCCTTTCCCCCGGTTCGGCACTCCGTACAGCAGTAACGAACTGGCCTTCTTCATGTCGATCGGTTTGGCCAGAGCAAAGGTCGCGGTGTACTCCACCAAGCCCCGCCCATTCCGCACGGCGAGCCCAATGTCGTTAATAGTCTGGTTGTGCGGATCTTTCGGATCGAGTTCCCCCCAGAACCGGCCGCGCAACACTTCGTACTCGCCCGCCTTTGCCGGCTCTCGATGCTCCACTAAGATGCGGACCAGCCGAGCTTCCGCCCCACTGAGTATCAAGAACAAGCCAATCAGCACTATCCGCATTCAGCCATGATCCCACTTCCCGCCGCCCCCTTACTGTTGCCCCCCTACAAACGGCTGCAGCGGATTCTTCAGCCCCGGCGGCTCCTGCGCCGGGGCCGGCAACCCCTCCAGAACCTTCTCCAATCTCTTCCTGGCCGCCGTCACCTCCGCCGTCGATTCCCCGCTCACCTCCCGATACTTCGCTCCATCGCGAGACTCCCCACAGTCAAACATCTTCCCATCCCCTTGCAGCAGCCATCGCTTGTCCCTAACCATCCGGCCGTACGCTAGATAGCTAAACACCCACTCCCGCCGCTTCCCCGGCCGGCCCTGCAACTCCGGCGCGAAAGACACCCCGTCATGAACCACCTTCCCACCCCCTGGCATCTTGGTCCCCGTCAACTCCGCCAACGTCGGCAGCACATCCGAGAAGTCCACGAGGTCCCGGCTCACTATACCTTTCCTCACGCCCGGCCCCCGCACAATCATCGGCACCCGCACCCCAAGTTCAGTCACCGTACCTTTCCCCGCATTCCCCGTCCCATTATCTCCGCAGAAAATCACGATGGTGTTCTCCGCCAAGCCCATCTTTTCGAGCGATGCGACGACTTTGCCCACCACGTGGTCCATGTATTCGATGCAATGATACATCCCCCCCTCGGTCTTCGCCCCCGGCTTCTCCAGGTCCGGTGTCGCATCCCAGGGTTCATGGATCAGGCACATCGGATAGTAAGCCAAAAACGGCCGCTCCCGATGCCGCTTCATGAAGTCAATGATCCACCCCGAATACAAGTCTTCGCCATACTGCTCCGGCGTCGTCGGCACATGCTTCCCATTCGAAACAATCGCCGGATGCCAGTACCGCTGCCGCTCCTGCCCTTGGGCCGGAGAGCCCTTCGGCTGCCCGCCCTTGGTCCACGACCATGAGTAGTACTCGTCAAAGCCCGAGTCGTGAATCATCGTGGGATGCAGCGAAATCAGCCCCAACTGCCACTTCCCAGCCAACCCAGTTGCGTACCCGTGATCTTTCAGCATGTCGGCGAAGGTCAGCTCGTCCTCTTGCAGGCGCATTCGCCGATTCGTGACCCGGCCGATGAAATTCGTAAACCCTGTACGAAACCCATACCGGCCCGTCATCAGCTCAACCCGCGTGGGCGAGCACAGCGGCGTCGCGTAGCAAGTTTCAAACCGCACCCCTTCCGCCGCCAACCGGTCAATGTGCGGCGTCTTCACCTTCCGGTTACCGTAGCAGCCGACCTCGCTCGCCCCCAAGTCATCCGCCATCAACAGCAGGATGTTCGGCGGACGCCGTCCCACCTGAGCCGCCATCAATGCTCCTAAAAATTCCCGTCGCAGCATCGTCCTGACTCCTCTAAAACAAGATCTTCAAACCAAACTGCAGGTTCCGCGGCCGTCCCGCCGACTGGATCCGCCCCAGAGCCAAATCGCCCACGCTGGTCACCGGAGCGCCCAGCGCCGGCGTATTCAGCAGATTGAACGCCTCGGCGCGAAACTGCAGCCCCACCCGCTCCGTGATCCGAAACGCCTTAAACAGGCCAATATCCGTATTCACCCGGCCCGGCAGCGTCAACATATTCCGCCCCGCATTCCCATACGTAAACGGAGCGTTCGCCACCACCGCCGCCGTATTGAACCAACGCGTCGCTGACTGCTCCGACCCCGAGAGCCGCGGGTCCCCAATTACATTCGGACGGTTCGTGTCGCCTGTATTCGCCGGATCCCCCTGCACCGTCAACCCAAACGGCTGCCCACTCGCCACCGTCGTAATCCCGCCAATTGACCATCCCCCGGCGATCCCATCCACCACTCCATTCCCCTTGGCCAACCAACGCCGGCCCCGCCCAAACGGCAACTCGTACTGGTAGCTCGAAACGAACCGGTGCCGCTGGTCCTGGTCGTCCAAGCTCTTCTCCAGCCGGCGGTTCAACGGATTCTGGAAGCCCTGCGGCGAACCCGGCGCTGCGCCCGCTCCCGAGAATCCACCCGTATCCCCAATCGTCTTCGAGAATGAGTAATTCGCCAGAAAACTAACACCCGATGAAAACCGCTTTTCCAGCCGTGTCTGGAAAGAGTGAAACTGCGAATTTCCGAACCAATCGTGCCGGTCCACAATCGTCAACGGGGATACCACCAAATTCGTCCCCGGATACACAATCGACGTATACCGCCGCCGCGAATTGATGTTCCCTGGCCCCGGCAACGCGTAGTTGGCGTTCCACCGCGTCGGCAAGTGCGTCGACTTCGACCCGTAGTATCCCACCTCCAAAACCATGTCCTTGGGCAACTGCCGCTGCACGTTCCAGTTCCACTGCATCGACTTCGGCCACTTCGGATTCACCTGAAACGAAGACAACCTCACATTCGC
>JBKJLJ010000989.1:0-5303 GCA_046597015.1 Bryobacteraceae bacterium | reverse complement strand
CGGGAGCGGGTCCACCAGTCGGAACCGTCCACGGCCGCGGCCATAAACTCGTCGGTAACCCGGACGGAGTTGTTCGCGTTTTGAAAAAACACGGAGGTATAGGCTTCCCCGTCGATGGCCGAGTCGTAGCCGGCGTCAATGAGGGCGTGGGCCTTTTTCTCTTCCCTGGCCTTGCACCAGATGAAGTCGTCGATGTCGGGATGGTCGGCGTTCAGGATCACCATCTTCGCCGCCCGGCGGGTTTTGCCGCCGCTTTTGATGACTCCGGCGAACGCATCAAAACCTTTCATGAAACTGAGCGGACCGCTGGCTTTGCCACCTCCGGAGAGCCCACCGTTCTCTTCGCGCAGGTTCGACAGATTCGATCCGGTGCCGGAGCCCCACTTGAACAGCATGCCTTCGGTGCGGGCGAGTGCGAGGATGGATTCCAGCGAATCCTGGACGCTGTTGATAAAGCACGCCGAACATTGCGGCTTGCGGACACCCGGAGTGACGGGCAGGGCGGAGTCGGTGGCTTCGTCGTAGTACCAACCGGAGCCGCGTTGGGATTTCACCCCGACGTTAAACCAGACTGGCGAATTAAACGCGGCCTTCTGTTCGAGCATCAAGTGGGCCAGTTCGTCGCGGAAGGCTTCGGCGTCGGTCGGGGAAGCGAGGTAGGAGCCGGCAATGGCCCAATCAGAAATCGTATCGACAACGCGATGGACGAGTTGGGCGACGCTGGTTTCGCGTTCGGGGGAGCCGGGTTTGCCGTAAAAGTACTTGCTGGCGACGATGTTGGTGGCCGTCTGGGACCAGCCGGCGGGTACTTCGACGTCGTTTTGCTCGAAGATGACAGCCCCGGAGCTGGAGCCAATCGTGGCGGTTCGTTTCTCCCAACGCACTGCATCATAGGGAGTTAGGCCGGCGGATAGGCGGGCGGTAAAGTACCGGGAAAAGGCGATGCCGGTTCGTTGCTCCGAAGGGAAGGCGCGCCGGGCGGGAGCCGGGCGGGAGGTCAAGTCTACAGAAAGCTGTCCCATACCGGGCAATAGTGCCCCAATCTATAGGGGTAGGTCAAGAACTATATCTACCTTTGGTGCACGGGTTTACAGCGAAGACCTTAGACCCATGGGTTTTTCACCCCCGAAAATCGGCGCTCTGTCCCAAAAGTGTCGCGCGAACGGAACATCCGGGCGAGACTATTCGTAACACCCCTAAGAGCCGGTTGAGACCCTTTCCCCAACTGACAACCTCGGCCGGCTTGGTTTCCCGATCCTGCAGCAATTCATGAGGCTCCGCTACGGCGTAATCACCGGCGCTTGGTTTGTCTATGGCGTTTTGAACGCGATGCTCGTGTATTCGCGCGCCTTGCTGTACGACAAGCCCATGCCGTGGTGGGAATCGGTGTTTTACGAGGTTCCGTTCACGATGTTGTGGGCGTTGGTGACTCCCGCGATCATTGGTTTAGCCGCAAGGTTTCCGATGTCGATCGAGCGGTGGTGGAAGCCTTTGCTCGTCCACACTGTCGGAATGCTGGCCGCCGCAACGGTGACGAAGATCGCTTGGGATTTCTCCACCCTGCCGTTCTTTTCCCCCCCCACCGTGCCCGCCAACTTCATGCAAGCGGCCCGCAGCGTCCTGCGAGCCCTCGATTTTGGATTTCTTCACTATACGATCGTGCTCGTTGGCTGGCATACCTGGGATTACCGCCAGCGGTACGAAGAGGGTCGCTTGCGCGCCAGCCAACTCGAAGCGCGTTTGGCGACTGCGCAGTTGCAGGCGTTAAAGATGCAGCTGCATCCGCACTTCCTTTTCAATACCCTGCATTCGATCTCCGAGTTGGTGCACGACGACCCGCCCCGCGCGGAGAAAATGATCGTCCGGCTCAGCGATTTTCTGCGTTTGACGCTTGAGCAAGTCGGCCGGTCGGAGGTCTCCCTAGCCGACGAGATCGACTTCCTGGGCCGGTACCTGGAGATTGAGCAGATGCGCTTTGAGGAACGGTTGCGGGTGGAATGGGAGATCGACGCCGCCGCGATGCGAGCGCAAGTGCCGAATCTGATTTTGCAGCCCATCGTCGAGAACGCGCTGAAACACGGGATAGGCCAGATCACCACCCAGGGGATCCTGCGGATCGCGTGTACCCGGCAAGGAGAGCAATTGGTGATGAGCGTACGGGACAATGGGCCCGGCCTGAAGCAGCAGATTGCCCCGGCGAACCGCGAGGGGGTGGGGCTCGGCAACACGCGCAGCCGCCTGGAGCGCCACTACGGGGGCAACCATTTGATCGTCATGAAACCGGCACCCGCCGCCGGTTGCGAAGTGGTAGTGACGATTCCCTACCGGCCGATGCCGGACAAACTAGACCGATAAGTAGGAGACGACCAGGATGTCGAGTATACGAACGGTTATTGTGGATGATGAACGGCTGGCCCGGCAGCGGATTCGGCGCATGCTGTCCGAGCAAAGTGATGTCGCCGTGATGGGTGAATTTGCCCAAGCGGAATCCGCGGCAGAGTTCCTGGCGCAGAACGATACGGACCTATTGTTCCTGGACGTCCAAATGCCGGTCATGGACGGGTTCGCGTTACTGGACACGCTTTCTCCCGAGCGGATGCCGGTGGTCATTTTTACGACAGCGTACGACGAGCACGCCGTGCGCGCGTTCGAAGTCCATGCGTTCGACTATCTGCTGAAGCCGTTTGACGACCAACGCTTCGGCAAGACGCTCGATCGGGCCCGGAAATACCTGTCCGCGCAGAACGGCAACAGCGATCGGCTCATGACGCTGCTGGACGAGTTGCGCCAAGCCCGCCGCGAACCGGTTCGATTCGCTATTAAGTCACCAGGCCGCGTCTTCTTTGTTCAACTGGAGGAGATTGACTGGGTCGAGGCCGCCGACAACTACGCCTCGCTACACGTAGGCAACGACACGCACTTGATTCGAGAGACGATGAACTCGCTCGAAGGGCGGTTGGACGGCAAGAAGTTTCTTCGCATCCACCGGTCGACCATTGTGAATGCGGACCGAATCAAGGAGCTTCGGCCCTGGTTCCACGGAGAGTACGTGGTGCTGCTGAAGGACGGAACGGAGTTGACGCTTTCCCGCACCTACCGCGAGAAGATTCTGGCGGCTCTAGGAACCTAGCGAATTCCGAGCGCTCGCAGATTCGCCGCGCCGATCGACGGAATATCCTCCGGCGTCGCCGCCAAATCCCGCCAGATGCACGCCGCCGCGGCTATTTCCTTAATCGCCGGGCCAAACGTCTCAATCACGCACCAACCCTGGTACTCAATCGCGTGCAGAGCCCCCACCACCCCGATCCAGTCGATCGGCCCCGTGCACGGAGTGCCCCGGTCGTTCTCACAGGTATGGACGTGGATGATCCGCGACCCCAGTAACCGGATCGCCTCCGCCTGATTCTTTTCCTCGATGTTGGCGTGAAACGTATCGTACAGGACACCAATCGAAGGATGGTCCACCGCGTCAATCAACGCCGCCGCATCCGCGGCCGTATTCAGAAAAAACGTCTCAAACCGATTCAGCGGCTCCACCGCCAATCGCACGCGATATTCCGCGCAAACCGGACCCAGCTCCTGCAGTCCTTCAATCGCCCGCTGCCATTCGTCCGCCGTCCGCCGCCGCCCCGGCAGCAAACCGACTGCCGAACAGAAGGGCCCCGCCACCATCGTGATGCCCGCTTCCGCCGCCCCGCGAATCGCCGTACGCAGAAACTCGAGCGAAGATTCCCTTATCCCGCGGTCGGCGGTGCCAATGCTCTGCTGCCCGGTTAACGCGGTGCAGATCAAGCCCGTCATCTCCTGCGCTGCCAACTCCTTCCTCACCGCCGCCGAGGGAAACCCAGCAAAATCGAACACCCCCATCTCAATGCCATCGAGACCGAGCCCTTTCGAGCGCGCAATCAAGGGCAGATGGGCCTCCGTAAAATTGGCCGTCCAGAGAAAGGAGTTAACACCGATGGGCATGATTTATAGGATGTCCTGGGCCGCGGGATTACCCGGGCCGAAGTGCTTCAAGATAACAAGTGGCTCGCCCGGACTCAAGTTTGTGATCCGAACCCCGTTACCGGCCGCTTCGGCCGAGACATAGAATTCATCGTGGGTTCGTTCGCCAAAGCGGATCAACGTGGGTGCCTCGGCCGGGTATTCACCAAAGCGGCCGTAGCCTTGTACGACCAAGGCGCCGTAAGCGGCGGCGTCCACCGCATCGTAGCTTTTTCCCGGAGGTACCGTAAGTTCCTTGGCGGAGAACCAGGGCGAACCGTAAACGATCCATTTTTCGTGCGTCCCAGCCGCGCGAGGAGCGCGATAGAAGCGGCGCTTAAACCCCGGATCTGTATTCTTGTCCCAATCGATCCAGTCCAGAATATAGTCGATATCGTGCCGGTGCTCGGGCGGCAAGTCTTTCACGAGCATCTGCCACGGCAGGCTGTAACCGTCACACTGCGCTTCGAAAAAGGCTCCCGTGTCGGAGGCCCGTTGCGGCTCGTAAGTCACCATGGTCCCGGGCGCGTGCAGCACCCCGGGATCTACCTGCCAACCCGTTCCCGGTCGTAACTTATACGCCTTTGATAGGTATAAAATCCCGTTGTCGCCGTCGTCCCACCGGCTCAGGCACCGCCGCACCTCCTCCCGCCCGACGCCCGGCTCAAGACCGAGAAAGCTATACGGAAACAGCCCCGGAGACGCGTTGTACTGCGGCGGAAAATAATAAGCCTCCGGCTTGCCCCGCAGCCCCTGCGCGGCCACCTGCGCATCCGATGGATGCAAGTGCAGCGGAATCGGGCAAGCGTTATCAAAGAGCTTTCCGAGCACGGGCCAGTCGCCGATCACGTCGCGCAGCAGCGTCTTTTCTCCCCGCAAATCCGCATACGACAGGCCTTCATCGGGCGGCGTAGCCGGGCCATTATCAGCGTTCGTTGTGGATGCGAGCCATCGCTCGTCGATGCCCCCCCGGTGCCCCCGCAGGGCATAAAGGTCCCCGGGGTGCAGCCGCAGCCGCCCCCCGGGGACTAGGAAGTCTCGCGGTACCCAAGCCGGCCAGAGCGGAAGAATCATTAGCGTGGGTTATATCGGAAGTTACTCAGCCCGAACACGTCATTGTTCGGAATAAACAGGCCAAATTTTCCTTGGGTCAGGTTACGGCCCGTTGAAGGGAATGTGTCCATTTCCACCCACCGACTGCCATTGTGCAAAGAGGTCTTGACGGCACCAGCCGAAACGTCAATCTGGATCGTGTAACTTTCCTGCTTCTCCAGGTCGTGGGGGAATTGAACTTGGCTCGACTTCCCATTCACGAC
>JBKJLJ010000905.1:0-10853 GCA_046597015.1 Bryobacteraceae bacterium | reverse complement strand
GATAGGTCGAAAATCAGCAAACAGTCATGGATTTGACATAATTTTGCAATCCGCTTACCTCGAACCCGGGCTCCATCTATTGACCGCGGCGATCACGCGCTCTACCTCGTCTTCATGGAGCTGAGGATGGATCGGCAGGCTCAACTCCCCTTGGGCCAAGTGCCGGGCCACCTGCAGGGGACCCCGCACCTCGCAGTTTAGAGTAGTCATCGCCTTCTGATCCGGGATCAAAATCGGGTAGTGGCGGCCTGACCCGACGGACTGAGCCTTGAGCCAGTCTTCCAGGTCGGACCTCAATTCGGGGGCAACCTCCACCGGGAAAAGGTGTTCGCAGGAGGTGCTGGCCGGGTGGGGGCGGATCAGACGCACCGCCGGATGCTGAATGCCGCGGGTGTACGCCGCTGCGACGTGTTGGCGTCGCGCTGTCCAAGCGGATAACCGGGGAAGCACCGCCTCGCTGAGGATGGCGGCGTGGACCTCGTCCAGACGGCTGTTCCAACCGATCTGGTCGTGCCGATATTTTGCCGATTGGCCGTAGTCTCGCAGCTGTCGGACCTTCTCGGCCAAGTTGGCTTCGTTCGTCAGCACGGCCCCGCCGTCGCCCATCGCCCCCAGATTCTTAGTGGGATAGAAACTCGTTGCGGCCAATCGCCCGACGGTTCCAGTCGCCCTTCCGTCCCATGAAGCTCCCACCGATTGGGCGCAGTCTTCGATGATCGTCGTTCCGTATTGGCTGTGAAGAGCCGCCAGGCGATCCAGGTTCAGGCTCTGGCCGAAAAGGTGGACGGGGAGTAGAAACTTCACCTTGGCGTCTGCCCGGAGGACCTCTTCGGCGAGGTCGAGGTTAAGGAGGCCGTTCTCGTCGGTGTCGCAAAAGATCGGCGTGCCGCCCACCCGCAGGATGGCGAGGGTAGTGGCGAAGGCCGACATCGGAGTGGTCAACACATAGTCGCCTTCTTGCAATCCAGCGGCCCGCAGCGCGATTTCCAGGGCGTCCAGTCCGCTGGCGACCCCGATCGCTTCCCGGACCCCCCAGTGGTTTGCCAAGTCCGTTTCGAAGCGACGCACCTCCTGGCCCAGCACGTACCAGCCACTCGCCCCCACTTTCTCTACGGCGCGGAGGACATCCGGACCGATTTCTGCCCATTGGCGTTTAAAGTCGTTCAACAAGACGGAGTGCATGGGTACCACTACGGATGCCACGAATCAGGGTTGTAGTGCAAGTTTAACCCGTGTCCGCAGAGCTTGGGCGACCGCTTGCAGCACGCTAGTCCATTCTTGGGACTCTGTTTGTCGAAATAGTCGGACGTCCGGGTACCACGGCGAGTCCACCCGGTCGCGCATCCATCGCCAGTCGGCCGCCTGGGCCAGAAGCACCCAGGTCTCCTTGCCCACCGCCCCGGCCAAGTGGGCCATCGACGTGTCGACGGAGATTATCAGATCCATCTCCTCCACGAGCCCGGCAGTGTCGGCGAAATCACCGATCTCTGCGGACAAATCGAGCGCGTTCACGCTGGGGGGGACCGGACGTCCGAACTGAAGGTTGATCAACTCAACGCCGGGCACGCGGCTCAGCGGCTCGAAGAGCTCGGCGGGGACGCTGCGGTTCCGATCGTTTTTGTAACGGGGGTTTCCTTGCGCAACGAACCCAACCCGCAGTTTCCGGCCGAGCGGCGCGAGTCGTTTGCTCCAGGCTGATCTCGCCTCCGGCGAGGCCCGCAGGTAGCCTCGCTCGGCTGGTATCGTGTCCAGGTTCGTTCCCAGAATGGTTGGAATGCTGAGGAGGGGGACGTAGAAGTCGGCCATTGGGGTCTCGAAGCCGGGTTCAATCAACAAAGTTGGGTTCGTTCGCAGCGAGCCGAGCAACGGTGCCAGTGAGCTGTGGCAGGCAAAGTATACTTCGGCACCGCGATCGGCCAGCAGAGGTAGGTAGCGGCAGAACTGAAGGGTATCGCCGAGGCCCTGCTCGGCATAGACGAGGATTTTTCGCCCGTCGAGTGGCTCCCCGGACCACAATGGCATGGGGTACTGGCGGCGGGGGGTCGAGCCCTGGACGTCGAATCGCCGCTCGTAGCCCGCCCATCCCTCCTTGAATCGTCCCGCTGTCAAATGCGCGATTCCCGCATTCCAGGCCGCGGCGGTCTCGCTCGGCTCCAGCGCCAAGGTCCGGTTGTAACAGGACAATGCGGCTGAGATTTCGCCACACCCGAGCAGGCAGTTGCCGAGGTTCGTCCATGCTGCGGCGTGCCCTGGATTGGCGGCGAGGACGGTTTGAAACTCGCAGGTCGCCGCTTCGAGTTCCCCGCGCTCTTGCAGCAGCGTGCCGAAATTGTAGCGGGCTTCTACGAATGTAGGATTGAGGCCCAGGCATTGGTTATAGTGCACAAGGGCCCGCTCCGGTTCGTTGAGAGCATGGCAGAGGACGCCGAGATTGTTGTGCGCCAGGGCGTGGGTGGGTTTGGCGGATACCACCGCGGCGAAGGCAGCCACGGCTTCTTGCGCGCGATCGAGCTGCATCAAGATGACGCCGAGATCGAATCGCGCGGCGACGTGATCGGGCTCGATGCGAAGAATGCGTTCGAGCTGCGAACAAGCAGCGGTCCGGTCGCCGCTCAACGCCAGCGTCTTAGCCCAATCGAGTCGCCAACTGAGTTGGCTTTCGACTGGCGCGGGGTTCGTCTCGATGGCTCGACCCCAGGCCTGGGCGGCTTCGCCGTATCGGCCGAGACCACTCAGCAGTTCGGCCATGCGCGCCCAGAGGTCGGCGCTGTTGGGCTCCGCGAGGACGGCTTGTCGATAGCAGGCGATCGCTGCTTCCTGTTTGTCCTGACGTTCGAGGATGATGCCGAGATTGCGGCAAAGGTGGGTTTTGGGGCCTTCGATGCCGATCGCCGCGCCCAGGAGTTGCGTGGCGGTGTCCGGTCGCCCGGTATCGGCGTGGAGGAGAGCGAGGAGATGCAGTCCGTCGGTCTCTCCGGGAGACGCGTCGAGGGCTTGTAAATAGAGGCGTTCGGCCTCCTCCCACCGGCCAGCGTGGTGGAGTTGGCGGGCATGTTCAATTTTTCGAGTGGCAGCGGTCATCTTCAAGATGTATCGGCACAACTTCTGGAGAAGGAAAGGCGAAAAAGAAAGAAAAAAGCCCGGATTGTTCTGATAATCCGGGCCGAGTTACCGAGGGGTTGATTAGCCTCGGAGGAGCGAAAGCACCTGCTGGGGAGCCGAGTTCGCCTGGGAGAGGGCGGAGATACCGGCCTGGAGGAGAATCTGCGCTTTGGTTAAGTTGGCGGCTTCTTCGGCAAGGTCGGCGTCGCGGATTCGCGATTCCGACGCTGCCAGATTGGTGAGCTGGGATTGGGCCAGATTGACGGCGTAGGTGAACTGATTCTGACCTCGACCGACGACGGCTTGTGCCGTGCCGAGCTTGGCGATCGCTTCGCCGAGTGCGGTGACGGCTTTCTCCGCCGAGGCCTGACTGTTGATGCTCGCGGTGGCTCCGCTGCCGACGGTGTCAGCGTTGACGACCGTACCTTGGCTGCCGATGCCGGTGCCGCCTTCGTTGGTGCCGACGCCGACCTTGAATGAGGATAGGTTGCTAATGAAGCGGATGCCTTCGGCACCGCCAGCGGAAGCCTTGTCCTTCACGGCCACGACCTGCTTCAGAGTGTCGTTGTTCGATTGCTGGAGCGCGGTGTTGATGGCGTCAACCGCTTCGTCAACGGTCCCGGCGTTGCGGACCGTATTGTCATTGCGGAGGACTACTCCGAGGGATTGAGAGACCCCGGAGGCGTTGTTGGCGGTAATGGTTACAGTCTGGTCGTCGCCGCCGCCCCGGATCGCCGTGAAGCTTAACAGATTGGTCTGCTGTGAGCCGCCGGCGGAGAAAGCGTTGATGGCTGTGTTCCCTGCTTGTGATTCGGCGACGTCGGCGACGCCGGTGGCTTGTGCACCACCGCGGTCGTTGAAGCCAAAGTTATTGGTGGCACCCACGGAGTTCAGCCGGAACTTGGAATCGTTGGTGCTGGTAATGGTGATGGCGCCGCCGCCAACGGTGGCGACCAATCCGGCAGCGGAAAGAACGGAGTTGGAGGCGAAGGCTGCGTTGAGGGCCTCGGCTGCTCCGGCAGCGGTCGCCGTCGTGGTGGTCACGTTGAGGGACTGCGTCGGTCCGCCACCGACCGAGAACTCGAGAGTCTCGGCAGCCGCGGCGAAGGCACCCGAGGCGTTGCCAACGATCGTCTTGTAGTCAAAGGTGCCGCCTGCACCGGTTGAGCTCTGGAAGGAGCCCAGACCCAAAACGTTACCGACGTCACCTGACGAGAGAGCCTCGAAGCGTTCGCCGCGAGCGTTCGAGAAGACAAGCGCCGAACCGGCAGTCGCGGTCGAGACACTGATTCCGGCCGCCTGGAGGGCTGCATTGCCCGCCACCGCGGAGGTCAGGCTGGTCAGGGCCTGCTCGATGGTGGTACCGGCTGCGACAGTCAAGGCGAGATCAACCGGGCTCGTTAGGTTCGCGCCTTGGAAGCGTACACTCACAGTTCCGGCACCGGTCGCCCCGAAGGTGGAGGCTGCTGCCGCGGTACTGGAGCCGCCCGTGACGGTATTGGTCAAGGTGACGCCAGTCGGGTTGGAACTGGAGGTCACGTTGCCCAGCAATGCGTTGGAGAGCCGGTCACCGGCCGCGACCTGGAAGGCCGAAGTTGCCGAGCTAAAGCCCAACGACTTCTTACCAGTCGAGTCGGTCACTACCGTGGCCCGCACGCCAGCATTTTTGAAGGCGGTAGCCTGCTGCGAGGAGGCCGCGCCAGCGGAGTCGATGGCGGCGTTGATGTTGGTGGCCAGATTGTCGACGTTGGTGACACCCGACAGATTGACCGCTACCTTGATCCGTTCTCCATCGCTGAAGCCGGGACCCTTAAAGTAGAAGTCCGAGAACCCACCAACGGCAACAGATCCAGTGTTGGTCGCATCCGCTACGATGGCTTGGACGCTTGTCGCTGCCGAGCCGGTTCCGATATCGATCGAGGAGACGCCCTGAGCCTGGACGCCCTTGAGCCCTAAGCTCTTCGAGTCGACGGTCGAGGTCGAGAGGTCGACACCGACTGAACCGTTGGTGGTTGTGGAGATGCCGTTGGCACTGCGACCTCCACCGATAAAGACCGAGATGGACTTTGCGAAAGCGCCACCCGTGGTGAGTCCAACCGCCTGCGCTTGGCGGTCAATTTCGCCGATCACGGACGAGAATTCGGTGTCTAGCACGCCGCGATCTCCGGTGAAGGTACCGGAAGCCGACTGCGTGGCTAGGGTGCGAGCCCGGTCAAGCAGTTTGCTGATGTTGTTGATACCACCATCGAGTGTCTGGAGGGTACTTAACCCGTCATTGGCATTTCGAACGCCTTGCGAAAGAACCGCTTGGTCGCTGCGAAATCCATTGGCGATAGCCAAGCCGGCCGCGTCGTCGCCGCTGGCAATGATGCGCAATCCGGAGGTTACCCGGTTGATGGTCTTACCTTGCGACTCTGTAGTCTGGCGCAGGTATTCCCGCGACTGCAAAGACGCTACGTTAGTATTTACACGAAATGACATGTTTCTCTCCTTGAAACGGTTTCCGGGAGTCCTTCCCGACCGAATGTGAAATCCGGTTACAAAGGGCTTATCGGAGAGAAGGGGAGAGATGTAGTCAAAAGTGAGGGAATAGGGTAAGAATGCGGAAGGAGTAGGGTGGTTCCGGCGTGTCCCACCCCTAAGTGTTAGTTAGCCTTTCAAGAGGGAAAGAACCTGTTGGGGCGCCGAGTTTGCTTGGGCCAGAGCGGAGATGCCCGCCTGCAGCAAGATCTGTGCTTTGGTTAAGTTGGCGGCTTCTTCGGCCAAGTCGGCGTCTCGAATGCGGGACTCCGCAGCGGCTAAGTTGGTGAGTTGGCTGGCGGCCAGGTTGACGGCGAAGGTGAATTGATTTTGGCCTCGACCGACGACGGCTTGGGCTTGGCCCAAGGACGTGACGGCGGTCGCGAGGGCGGAGACGGCGGATTGCGCGCTTTCCTGGGTGCTAATGTCCGCGGTTGCGCCGGTGCCGACGGTGCCGGAGGAGATCACCGTGCCTTGGGAGCCGAGGCCGGTGCCGCCGCCGTTGGTGGCTACGGTCACCTTGAAAGAATTCAACGTACTCACGAACTGGATGCCTTCCGGGCCGGAGGGGCTGGCTTTGGACTTAACGGCGAAGAGTTTTTGGAGGGTGGGGTTGTTCGATTGCTGGAGGGTTGTGTTAATCGCCGAGATGGCTTCGTCGACGGTGCCGGCGTTGCGGAGGGTTCCGTCGTTGCGCAAAACCACGGCCAAGGACTGTTCGGCGCTGCCGTTTTCGGCGGCCGTCAGAGTGATGGTTTGATCGTCCCCTCCGCTGCGGATGCCGCTGAAGGGGATCAGACTGGTCTGCTGGGTTCCACCGGAGATGAACTGGTTGACGTCGGTGTTTCCGGCCTGCGCTTCGGCAGTATCGGCGACCCCGGTGGCACCGGCGGAGTTAAAGCCGAAGACATTGCCGGCGCCTTGCGTGGCGACGCGGAAGCGGCTGCCGTTGGTACTCGCCAACTCAATTTCACCGCCGCTATTGGTCGCGACGAGCCCCGCGGCGGCGAGATTGGTGTTGCCGGCGATAGCGGAGTTCAAGGCCTGGATCGCGTCGCCGATGGTGGCACCAGCCGGGGTGACGGCGATCGGGATGGTGGTCCCGCCTCCGATGGAAAATTCGAGAGTTTCAGCGGAGGCTGCAAAAGTGCCGCCGGAACCCGTGAGACTGGTGTAGTCGAAGGAGCCGGACGCTCCGTTCAGGCTCCGGAAGCTGCCCAGGCCGAGGAGGTTGTTGAGATCACCGGAGCTCTGGGCCTCGAACCGTTCGCCACGGGCATTGCCGAAGACGAGCGCGGATCCTGGCGTGGGGGAGGAAAGCGTGATTCCAGCGGCCTGCAGTGAACCATTGGCGGCAACTGCGGAGGAGAGGTTGGCGAGGGCCTGGTCGATCGTGGTGCCCGCAGCGACGGTGAGCCCGATATCAACAGGCGCGGCGAGGCCGGCCCCTTGGAAGCGGACGGAGACGGTGCCGGCACCGGAGGCTCCGAAGGTAGTGGTGGTGGCGGCGGTAGCTGAGCCACCGGTGACGGTGTTGGTGAGGGAGACGCCGGTGGGGTTCGACGTGGAGGTGACGTTGCCGAGTAAGGCGTTGGCGGTGCGATCACCGGCTTCCACTTGGAAGGCTGAGTTGGCGGAGGTGAAGGCAAGCGAGCGCTTGCCGTCCGGGGCGGTGATGACCGAGGCTCGGACGTTGGCATTCTGAAAGGCCGTGGCGGCGGGGCTGACGACTTGGCCTGCGCTGGTAAGGGCGTTGTTGATCGCACCGACCAAATTGTCGACGTTAGTGACGCCGGAGAGATTGACGGAGACCTTCACTCGCTGGGCGTCGCCGAAGCCGGGTCCGCGGAAATAGAGATCGGTGAAGCCGGCGGCGCCGAGGGAGGCGATGTTGGTTGGGTCGTTAATTATGGTGGAGACGCTGGTGAATCCTGAGCCGGTGCCGATATCGATACCGGCAATTCCTTGGGCTTGGGAGCCTTTGAGACCTAGGCTTTTAGCGTCGACGGTGGAGTTTGACAGATCGACGTTGGAGGCTCCGTTCTGAATGGCGTTGATCCCGTTCGAACTTTTTCCGCCACCAATAAAGATGGAGAGGGAGCGGGCGAACTCGCCACCGGTGTTCAGGCCGATCGATTGGGCCTGGCGATCGATTTCCGCGATCACGCTGGTGAATTCGGTGTTGAGTACAGCGCGGCTGCCGGTGAAGGTTCCGGAGGCCGACTGGGTGGCGAGGGTTCGCGCGCGGTCGAGCAGCTTACTGATGTTGTTAATGCCGCCGTCGATGGTTTGTAGGGTGCTGAGCCCGTCGTTGGCGTTGCGGATACCCTGTTGCAGGACCGCTTGGTCGCTGCGGAAGCTGTTGGCGATCGACAGCCCGGCCGCGTCGTCGCCGCTTGACAAGATGCGCAGGCCTGACGTGACGCGTCCAATGGCCTTGGCTTGATCCTCGCTGGTGGTGCGTAGATACTCCCGCGATTGCAGCGAAGCGATGTTCGTATTGATGCGAAAAGACATGTTTCACTCCTTGAAACAGCTCTGGCGAGGGCCAGAGGAGGGGGATGCGGGAATCCGTTCCCGAAGACGCAGTCCGGCGCCGTTGGCGTCAGCCCGCGTCTGTTGGATAAAATTGGTTAGGGGATGGCCGAGAGCGCTTTAGGAGTGGCGCTTCGGATCAATTGGGAGCGGTTCAGGGGATACGACTACGGGGGTGATTGGCTCTAGCGACTCGCCGCTGCCTTCGCTGTCTCGATACTCTTCAGCCAGCGTATTCAATTTGTCGTCGACGGCCGGTGAGCCAGAGGCGACGCGATTTTGTTCTCGAGTAACTAAGATTTCCTTGCGCAGGACCGAGATATTTTTAGGGGCGCGAATACCGAGCTTGACTTGGGTCGGTGAGGTCTCGAGGATCTCGATTTCTACTTCATCGCCAACGGTGATCGACTCGCCTCGTCTTCGCCGGATGATTAGCACTCAGCGTCTCCTGATGCTGTTCTGGCGGCTATTCCGGAAGCGGTCTCCGAGCGGCTGCCGCGGAGGGGGTGAACGGCCGAGTAGCGGCTGTCCTCCCGGATGGCCTGGACCCCGCGCATCGTCGCGCGGGAAAGGACGACCGGCCCCAATAGGTTCGCTGTCGGAGCCGCATCCTGCGGCATGCAGACAATTGCCAGACACGCCAAGCTTTCTTGCATCTGCGCCAATCCTAACACCCGCAGGTCTTCTCTCGCCAGATCGAGTTCATATGCTGGCTCGACAGACTTAGCCGGCAGCGTGATGAAACAGATGCCGGGGTCGTCTGCGCTCTGCAGGAAGGTGATCGGATTGAGCCCTGGTCGTTCGACGCAAACGAACCGATGCGCCTGTTCGAATCCGGGTATCCCTTCCGGAAACTCAAAGATCGCATCATCGCTGAACTGGAGGGTTCCAAATTGCTGGGTTTCTATCGTCGCCATAGTCTTTCGAGGAGGTCAGGATTCGGATTTGTCGTTGTGCGACTGGCCGTTTTCTGTGCCCTGCGTGTCTATCGTCGTGGTGGTCGGCAGACTTCACGAAAATATGAAGAAAAAGCGAAGCGAAGTGGGTAAGATTATCCCGGAGTCTATCGGAGATGCCCCACGAGTGTGGGCTCCGGAGCGTGTTATTCAGATTAGCTGCGCGCCGCAGGCTCGAGTTCCCGGCGGAATAGGAGGGCTCGATCTGCTTCGGCTGCGAAGCGCTCGAGTTCGGCTTGGCGTCTGGCTGGACTCCAGCCGAGGAGCCTCGCCATGATATCGGCGACGCGCGGGGCTTGACTACGACCCTGATCGTCGGCAAAGGCGGAGGGTTGGCGACGGAGTAGGAAATCGGCGAGGTGCCAGCAGTGCTCCTGCGCGACGGCTCGTTTGACGTTAGCTTCGAGATTGCTCGTTTGGTCGTCAAGCGCGCCGGGCAACAACTCTTTGCCGGTGCGGCCGGGAGTTCGGATGCCGAGTTTGGCGCAGGCGGCGTCGACGGCCTCTTCGGCGATGGCGCGGTAGCCGGTGATTTTTCCGCCGAGAACGGAGATGAGGCCGGGCTGGGTTTCCTCGACCTTATGCATCCGGGAGACGGATGAGGCGGAGCCTTCCTGGCGGACGAGGGCGCGGACGCCGGCGTTGGAGGAAAAAATAGCAAGTTTCCGGACGTTGGGGAAGAAGGGTTCGACGGAGCGCAGCAGGTACTCGACGTCGTCGCCGTCGGCGCGGACGGTGCTGGGGTCGGCATCGAAATCGGTATCGGTGGTGCCGATCCAGCATTGGCCGAGGAGAGGGATGACGAAGAAGAGGCGTCCATCGACGGGGGAGAACAGGACGCTGGCTTTATGGTTCATCGGCTCACAGGTGATGTGAATGCCTTTCGTGGTGCGGAGGCGGGGTTTGGCGGGGCCGTGGGTTCGATTCGAAACGCGGTCGAACCAGGCACCGGTGGCGTTCAGGAAGACCTTGGCTTTCAGCTCTCCGGTCTCCTCGGATTCGGTGGATTGAATTTGGAGGGCGACGATGCGGTCGCCTTCGCGGCGGGCATCAACGACCTCGGTGTAGGAGGCGACGACGGCTCCGTGACGTTCGGCGTCGAGGATATTTTCCAGGCAGAGCCGTTCGGGCATGGAGACCTGGGCGTCGAAGTAGGCAGCGGCGCCTTGGAGGCCTTCGGGCCGGAGGGTGGGTTCTTCGGCGAGGGTTTGGGCGGCGCTCAACATGCGGTGGTTGGGGAGCGACTTATCGTAGCTGAGGAGATCGTAGAGGGCCATGCCGACGCGCATTTTGAGGCGAAACCAGAGAGACGCGCCGTAAAACGGGATGAGGAATTCGAGCGGTTTGACGAGGTGGGGGGCGATGCGGAGGAGAATTTCGCGTTCGCGGAGGTCCATGCGGACGAGGCCGAAATCGTACATTTCTAGGTAGCGGAGGCCGCCGTGAATGAGCCGGGTGGAGCCGGACGTGGTGCCGCTGCCGAAATCGGCCTTTTCGACTAACGCAACCGAGAGGCCGCGCAGGGCGGCGTCGCGAGCGATGCCGGCGCCGATGATGCCTCCTCCGATGACCGCCACGTCAAAGGTCTGGTCTGTCAGCTTCCTGATGCCTTGCATGTACCCTTAATTATCGCTCCAATTCGTCGTAGACCTCGCGTTTGGCGAGGCCTCGTTCTTTGGCCACTTGCTTGATGGCGTCCATGCGATCGACGCCGCTGCTGATGAGGCGACGGACGGCTTC
>JBKJLJ010000864.1:0-3042 GCA_046597015.1 Bryobacteraceae bacterium | reverse complement strand
AGGTGATCCGGGTCGACAAGCCTTGGGGCCAAACGGTGACCGACGCCGAGGCCACCGAGGCTATTTTACGCGAGAAACCGCAGGTGATCGCCTTCGTGCACGGCGAGACCTCCACCGGCGTTTCGACCCCGGGCCACGCCATCTGCAAAGCGGCTAAGGAAGTCGACGCTCTCACGATCGCCGACTGCGTTACCTCGCTGGGCACGATGCCGATCAACCTCGACGCGACCGGCATTGACATCGCCTACAGCTGCACGCAGAAGGGCCTCAGTTGCCCTCCGGGCTTGTCGCCGATCACCTGTTCGCCCCGCGCCTTGGAACGCCTGATGGCCCGGAAATCGGCCCAGCGGACCTGGTATTTCGACCTGAAGATGCTCGCCGACTACTACGAGGGCTCGCGCCGCTATCACCACACGGCACCGATTTCGATGTTCTACGCACTCCGCGAAGGCATTGCGCTGGTCCTCGAAGAGGGCGTCGAAGCCCGCTTTGCCCGGCATCGGACCAACGCGGCCGCGTTTACGGCAGGCCTGGAAGCGATGGGTCTGGAAATGCTGGTTCCCGAAGCCGACCGGATGTGGGCGCTGCACACACCGAAAGTGCCCGCCGGGGTCAGCGATCTTGACGTCCGCAAGAAGTTGCTGGACAAGCACAGCATTGAAATCCAGGGCGGCTTCGGGCAACTCGCGGGTCAGGTTTTTCGTATCGGCCTGATGGGCGAATGTTCGCAGGCCGCCAACGTCGACCTGCTGCTTTCGGCCCTCCGTGAAGCGTTGTAGGACTAGAGAACGTCGGCAAATCCGCGTTTCAGGTGGCGGAAAAACATTCCGCCCACCAGGAACGCGCCGACGCTCCAGCAAGCGATCAACGCCAACTCATGCAGGTTCGGCAGGTCGGTGGATAGCAACCGCGCCCGATACGCCTTGACGAATAACGACAGGGGGTTCGCCCGCAGGATAAAGCGGACCCCCTCCGGTACCTGGGTCTCGCTAATGAAGATCGGCGTCGCCCAAAACCACAGCGTTAAAAACACGATCACTCCCTGCGCCGTATCGCGCAGGTAGACCTGCAGGCTCGCAAACACCCAGCCGATCCCCACCGCCAGCATCCCCAGGAAGCCGGTGTAGAGTGGTAGGAAAAGCAGCGTCCAGTAGAAATGGCCGTCCCAGAAGGCGACCGCCGTTACGGCCAGGGCGACCGCCAGCAGATGGTTCAGGACGGAAGAGAAAAACACGGAAATAGGGAGCAATTCGCTCGGAAACAGCGTTTTTGTGATCAGGTTGGAGTGTTCGAGAATCGAATTTGCGCTCCGCTGTACGGTTTCTTGGAACAGCATCCAGGGCAGGTAGCCGCAGAGCAGAAACAGCGTGTAGTTTTCGGTCGCCTCGCCGGGCGGCATCGGCGTCTTCAGGCAGTAGGAGAAGACGAATGTCCAACTCGCCAGTTGGACGACGGGATGGAGCAGTCCCCATAGCCAACCGGCCGCCGAACCGATGTAGCGTTGACGGAAATCGCGGCGGACCAACTGAGACAGCAGGTTGCGGCGCGCAATCAAGTTGCGCACAAACATGACGCCAGGAAGACCCATTAACAAGATTCCAGTCTACCGCGCCATCGTCAACAGCATCGTCATCGCCGAGGTGGCGCGTACGCCGTGCTCCTCGCTGGCCGGCAAGGCCAGAAACGAACCGGCCGCCACCGGGGTCCATTCGCCGCCCCGGAGCAGTTCACCTTCGCCGGCGAGAATCTGGATCGAAATCGGCACGGGCGCCCGGTGGGCCGCCAATTCGTGGCCCGGTGCAAAATGGAACAGGACCACCCGCAACCCCGATTCGGTGGCCAGGGTTCGGCTCACCATCGTCTTTCCGTCTAATTCCGGCTCGGCCAGCAGATTCGTCATCGCCCCATTAAACTAAAGTTATGCGCGCAATACTACTTACCCTGCCGTTTCTGATCCTCGCCAGTTGCACGACCGAATCCCCAAGCAAACCGACGCCGGTCGCCTCGAACGCGAAAAAGATGATTGCGGATCCGCCGCCCACCCCGTACTTCCACGAAACTGTCGCCGCCGCGAGTCCCCTGCCCCTCACGATGGATCCGAAGTCGTTTGCCGACCCGATGATTCGCAAGGCCTATCAGGTCGCCAAAGAAATCCCCGAGATCCTTGCTCAGCAGCCCTGCTACTGCTACTGCGACCGCTCCGCCGGCCACAAGGGCCTGCTCGATTGCTTCCGCGACAATCACAGTTCGCACTGCGGTACGTGCATGAAGGAGGCTATGCTAGCCTCTAAGCTGCACAAAGAGAAGTACACACCGGCGGAGATTCGCACCGCCATCATGCGGGGCGATTGGAAGACGATCGATCTTGAAGCGGTCCAGACCGATCACTAAGATTGGGGTGCCCTACGGGGTTCGAACCCGCGACATTCGGAACCACAATCCGACGCTCTACCAGCTGAGCTAAGGGCACCGCAACAGACACCAATTTAACACAATCGATGGCGTTCCTGGTAACGTCTCCCCCGCGATCCTCGTCTGTTTCAGCCTATGGAACGCAAAAAAGCATCTGATTTCCCGCAAGAACTGCTGAATTTGTTCGACCTCTACGTCCACGGGGACATTGAGCGCCGCGAATTTCTAGAAGGGGCCAAACGCTTCGCCGTCGGCGGGGTCACCGCGATCGGCCTGTGGGAAAGCCTCCGGGCCAACTACGCGTTTGCCGAACAGGTGCCGAAAAGCGATCCGCGCATCATCACCAGCACGGCCACCGTCCCGTCGCCCAATGGCAACGGCGAAATGAAAGGCCACCTCGCCAAACCCGCTAAGGGTTCGAAGTTCCCCGCCGTGCTCGTGATCCACGAAAATCGCGGTCTGAACCCCTACATTGAAGACGTGGCCCGCCGCTTGGCTACGGCTGGTTACCTGGCGTTTGCTGGTGACGGCCTCACCTCTGTCGGTGGCTATCCGGGCGACGACGAGAAGGGCGGCAAGCTGTTCGGTACCGTCGACCGGGGCAAAATCCATGCGCATTTTGCCCCGGTC
>JBKJLJ010000851.1:0-4960 GCA_046597015.1 Bryobacteraceae bacterium | reverse complement strand
AGCGGCAGCGTCACCTTGCCTTCTTTCAAATCGTTGCCCACCGGCTTACCCAGAATCTTTTCGCGCGAAGTGAAATCCAGCACATCATCGACGAGTTGAAAAGCGATCCCCAAATTCCACGCAAACTCGCCCAACTTCGCCTCGTCCGCTTCGCCCGCCGCCCCCGCCATCGCCCCCAGCCGTGCGCACACGTTGAACAAGCTCGCCGTTTTCCGGTCGATCAGCTCCATGTAGTCCGCTTCGGAGATATCAATCCGCCCCAACCGCTCCAACTGCAACAGTTCCCCTTCCACCATCAGCTGCGTCAATCCGATCAGCAAATCCAACACCCGAAAATTCCGGCTCCGCAGCGCGATCTGGAACGCCTGCATGTACAGCCAATCGCCCGCCAGCACCGACGTCTGATTCCCGAAAAGAACGTTCACCGACGGATGGCTCCGGCGCGACTTCGCCTCGTCAATCACGTCGTCGTGAACAAGCGTCGCCGCGTGGACCATCTCCACGACTGCCGCCATCGCAATCGAAGCCTCGTTCACGTCCCCAAAAAGTTGGCACGAAAGTAGAACCAACGTCGGACGAAGCCGCTTTCCGCCGCTCTTTTGCAGATGCCGATTGATCGCCGTCACCGCTTCGACCGAGGATATCGACTCCAAACCCATCTTTTCCTCGACGCGGCGCATGTCCGCCTCGACAAGCTTGAAAATCTCGCGGGCCGTAAACGCTTGGCCTAGCTTGCTCAGTCCCATGGGATCACTCAGTGTATCCTTCTGCCGACGCCGGGAACAACCGCAGGAAATTCGCCGTCGTCCCAGCCGCCACCTCCGCCAGCGAAATCCCCTTTAATTCCGCGATCTTCTCCGCCGTCGCCACCACAAACGCCGGCTCATTCCGTTTGCCCCGATGCGCCAGCGGCGCCAAATACGGCGAATCGGTCTCTACCAACATCCGCTCCAACGGGGTCACCCGCGCCGCCGCCTGCACCTCCGGTGCCTTCGCATACGTGACGATCCCTGAAAAACTAATCAAAAAACCCATCTCCAAGCTCCGCTCCGCCTCCGTCGGCCCCCCCGTAAAGCAGTGCATGATCCCCGGCAAACCCGCCGGCTCCCAATGTTCGGCCAAAATCGAAAACGTATCGTCCCAAGCCTCTCGTGCATGAATCACAATCGGCTTCCGAGCCGCCACCGCAAGCTCTATCTGTTCGATAAATACCCGCCGCTGTACCTCTCGCGGCGAGAAGTCGTAGTGATAGTCAAGACCGATTTCGCCTAAGCCCACAACTTTTGGATGCCGCATCAGGTCCCGAAGTTGTGGAATACATTCCGGCGTCCACTTCGCCGCATCGTGCGGATGCACCCCCGCCGTCGCAAAGATAAACGGATACCGTTCCGCCAACCGAACCGCGACTTCCAGGTCCGGCGGCCCGTCGCCCGTTCCAATCGCCAGCATCAGCTTCACGCCCGCCGACTGCGCCCGCTCAATCACCGCATCCCGATCCTCAGCGAACTTCGTCCCGTCTAAATGGCAATGCGAGTCAATCAGCATCTATTTCAGGCGAGCGCCCACCGGAACGTCTTCTAGAAAACCAGCCAGCGTGGCCTTACTGTCCAGGCTCGAAGCCGCCACAATCATCCCGTGCGACTCAATCCCCTTCAGCTTCCGCGGAGCCAGATTCGCCACAATTACCACCTTCCGGTTCAGCAGCGTCTCCGGTTCATACACCTGCGCGATCCCCGCCACAATCGTCCGCGGCTCCGCCTCGCCAATGTCCACCTTCAAGTGCAGCAGCTTATCCGATCCCTTCACCCGCTCGGCAAACTTCACCTGGCCAACGCGCAGATCCACTTTCACGAAATCATCAATCGTGATCTGCTCCGCTACCGGGATTCCCCCCGGATGCACCGCCGCCACCGGCTCTGCCGCCTTACCCAGCAACACATTTTGCCGGGTTCTTTCGATCTCTTCTAAGTCGTTCATTTTGTCAATCGTTTGTTGCATGTCCAGCCGGGGGAACACCGGCTCCACCGCCGGAACCGCCTGACCAGCCGGCAGTTGGCCAGCCTCGAGCCTCCCAAAACGTTCCTCGGCGATCGAGGTCGCATACCCCAGCAACCGCCAAATCTTCGCGCAGCTCTCCGGCAGCACCGGAGCCGCCAGCACCGTCGCCACCCGCAAAGCATCGGCAATGCTATAGAGCACTTCGTTCAGCTTTTCGTCTTCCTTGGCCTTGAACAGTTTCCACGGGGCCTGTTCGACAATGTACTTATCGGCGGCCGTGATCAACTGCCAAATCGCCTCCAGGCCTTTCGAAAACTCAAACTTTTCATAGCCGTTGATCGCCGCCGAAACCGCCGCCGAAACCGGCAGCTCGAGCTCTTCCGGACGGTCCGGAATCACCCCGCCCCGATACTGTTGAATCATGCTCAATGTCCGGCTCGCCAGGTTCCCTAAACCGTTCGCCAAGTCCGCGTTGTATCGGGTCACCATCGCGTCGTAGGCAAAGTTCCCATCCGCCCCGAACACAATTTCGCGCAGCAAATAGTAGCGCAGCGCGTCCGCGCCCATCGCCTGCCGAATCGGCTCCGGCCGTACAATATTGCCCCGCGATTTCGACATCTTGTTGTTATCGAACAGCAGCCATCCGTGCGCGAAAATCTTCTTCGGCAACTCCCAGCCAGCGGCCATGAGAAACGCGGGCCAGTACACCGCGTGGAACCGGACAATCTCTTTTCCGATCAGATGCAGGTCCGCCGGCCAACGGCCGTCTTCGGCGACGGCGGAATAATACGCCATCAATGCGTCGAACCAGACATAGAAAACATGCCCCGGTTCGTCCGGCACCGCAATGCCCCATTGAATCGTCGTCCGCGTAATCGAAAGGTCGGCCAGGTCCTGCTTCAGGAACGCCAACACCTCGTTCCGGCGAGTCTCCGGCTGTAGAAACTCCGGGTTATTCTCGTGCAGTGTAATCAGCTTCTCGCGAAAGGCCGAAAGCTTAAAAAAATAGTTCTCTTCCGTGACCAGTTCCAGTGGTTGCCCCGTCTCCGGGTCCACATCGCCTTCCTTCGCGTCAGGAACAAAGGCTTCATTGACCACCGAGTAGTAGCCGGTATAGGAGCCTTTGTAGATGAAACCGTTCGCAAGACACGCCTTGAAAAGGCGCTGCACGTTCGCGGCGTGCTTCGGGTCCGTCGTCCGCTGCTCGTGGTCCAATGCAAAACCGAACTTCTTCCACGTCTCGCTGAATTCAGCCGCTACGGCGGCGGTGAACGCCTCTGGCGTCTGTCCGGCCTTCTCGGCCGAACGCTGGATCTTCAGACCATGTTCATCCGTCCCGGTCGTCAGTACGACGTCGAATCCCTGCATCTGCTTATAGCGCTTGATGACATCAGCGGCGATCGTCGTATACGTATGGCCAATATGCGGAGCCGCGTTGACGTAGTAAATCGGGGTAGTGAGGTAGTACTTATCCATTGATTAAAACTCTTTAAGATAGGCGAATTGAGCCTGGGCCAGGACGTCTTTTAGCGGCACGCTCTTGGATTCGGCCAAGGTCCGGCAGTCGTCATATTCTGGCGTAGCGCCCTGTGCGGTGACCTTCATCCGTACGACGCCCCAGGGGGTCTCGACGTTGATGAATCGGCGAGTGGCCACGCGCCGTTCCGCCGTCGTGATGCGCAACCCGATGGTCGTCGTTTCCCGCAGGATGATCGTAGCCAGCGTGTCGGTGTCCTCCGGTTTGGCAATGACGCTGAGGAGCGAACCGGGGCGATTCTTTTTCATCTGAATTGGCTGCAGGGCGACGTCCAGTGCGCCCGCGGCGAACAGCCGGTCCATCGTGTAGCCCAATACTTGCGGAGAAGCGTCATCGATATTGGCTTCCAGCACGTTGACGGAAGTCGCTTCGGTTGCGGCTGTGCGTTCACCGATCACCGCGCGCAGCACATTCGCCTGGACTTTGAAATCGGCGGTGCCAGCCCCCATCCCGGTGGAGCGGATCGACATCGCGGGTAGGGAGCCGAAGTGAGTAGCGAGCGTAGCGACGATCGCTGCGCCGGTGGGCGTGGTCAATTCCATCGCCGGGCCCTTTGAGTAGATGGGTTTATTCAGTAGAAGTTGGGCGGTGGCCGGTGCCGGGACGGGAAGGGTACCGTGTTCGGTCTCGACGAGGCCGCTTCCGACGTTGATCGGGGAACAGGCGATTTCATCCACGTGGAGCAGTTCTAGCCCGATGCAGGCTCCCACGATATCGGAGATGGAGTCGACGGCTCCGACCTCGTGGAAGTGAACGCGGTCGAGGGGGATGCCATGAGCGTGAGCTTCGGCTTCGCCGAGTTTGACGAAGATGGCGATGGCGTTCTGTTTTGCGAGAGGTGGGATCGAACCGGCGGCTTCGATGATTTTGGCGATATGAGGGAGGTGGCGATGGTCTTTTTGTTGGAAGCCATCGACGTAAAACTTTGTCGCGGCCATTCCCGCCCGTTTGGTTTTTTCGTAGCGGTAGGTCGCACCGAGGTTGAGCGAATTCAGGCATTCAATGACGGCGTCACCGTTGGCACCCGCATCGATGAGGGCACCGACGGTCATATCGCCGGCGATGCCGGAAAAGGCGTCAAAATAGCACGTCGTCATAGGTCTCTATTTGATGGTACGACGAGGCTCTGCCGCGATGCGTAACGGACCGGCGTCGAAGCGGCCCTCACCCAAAAGCGCGCACTCGCGCCATCGTCCCCCTAACCTCCCAGTCCCCTCCCCCAAGTTGCCGCAGCGGCCTCTCGACCCGCAAAGCCCACCCACCGCCAATTCCCGACCCGATGCCTCCGCCAAAGCACCAGTCTCACCAGACCCTCCACCAAAACCACGAAGCAGGCCCACCGCCAAATCGCCGACCCGACGCCTCCGCCCACGCACTATCCTCACCAGACCCTCCACCAAAACCACCAAGCAGGCCCACCGCCAA
>JBKJLJ010000666.1:0-4050 GCA_046597015.1 Bryobacteraceae bacterium | reverse complement strand
CCTGGCGCCAGTTCTTCGGCACCGGGCTTTCGAAGGTGCTCGACGACTTCGGCTCGCAGGGCGAATGGCCCACCCACCCCGAACTCATCGATCATCTCGCCGCCGAGTTCAGGCAGGATTGGAACGTAAAACGCCTGATCCGTTCCATCGTCCTAAGCCAGGCCTATCGCCGCTCGTCGATGCCAACGCCCGAGCAACTGGACCGTGACCCCGACAATCGGCTCTACGCCCGCCAAAGCCGCTTCCGCGTAGAGGCCGAAAGCGTCCGCGACATCGCCCTGGCCGCCTCCGGTCTGCTGACCGAGCGCCTCGGCGGACCCAGTATTCGACCTCCCCAGCCCGAAGGCTATCTTGCCGCGCTGAACTATCCCATCCGCGATTATTCCACCACCAAGGGCCCCGACCAGTACCGTCGCGGCCTCTACGTCCACTGGCAGCGGACGTATCTCCATCCGAGTCTAATGACCTTCGACGCGCCCTCCCGTGAGGAGTGCACCGTCAACCGGACCAGCTCGAATACGCCGCTCCAGGCTCTGGTCCTGCTCAACGATCCCGTCTTCGTCGAAGCCTCGCGGGCCTTGGCGCAAACGATGTTCACCGCCGCTCCCGCCTTCGCCGCCCGCGTCGATTGGGCCTACCAGCGCGCGTTGAACCGCGCCGCTACCCCGGCCGAACTCGGCCTGCTCAACGATCTCTATCAAACTTCGAAAACCGAGCTTACGCCCGCCCATGCCGCCGAACTGCTCAGCGTCGGCGAGGCCCCTCGCTTGGCCGCCCAGCACGATGTCGAAGTGGCGGCCCTGATGACCGTCGCCCGCGCCATTCTCAATCTCCACGGCACCGTGACGAGGAACTAAGCCATGACCCCACTCCATCGACGCGCCTTCCTAGGCCGTACCGCCGCCGGCTTCGGCCTCACCGCTCTCCAGTCCCTGCTCGGGGCCGGCTCCGGACTTCATCATCCGGCCAAAGCGAAGCGGGTCATCTTCCTGTATCAAGCGGGTGGTCCCTCCCATCTCGAGCTCTTCGATCCCAAGCCCAGGCTCGCCGCGATGCACGGCCAAGGCATGCCGGAAAGCTTCACCAAAGGCCAGCAAATCGCTCAACTGCAAGGCAAGCCGCTGCTCTGTTTCGGCCCCCAGTTCCCCTTTCAGCGCTACGGCAAATCCGGCGCTGAAATTTCAAGTCTGCTGCCGCATATCGGCGGCATCATCGACGATATCTGCCTGGTTCGCTCCATGTGGACCGAGCAGATTAACCACGATCCGGCCCACACGCTGATGAATACCGGTTCCATCCTCGCCGGCCGCCCCTCCATGGGTTCGTGGGCCGTGTATGGTCTCGGCACGGAGGCGCGGGACTTACCCGGCTATGTCGTCATGGTCTCTAACGGCCGTGGCGGCCAAGCCCAGCCCATCGCCGCTCGGCAATGGTCGGCCGGCATGTTGCCCTCGAAGTATCAGGGCGTAAAATTCCAGTCGGTTGGTGACCCGGTGCTCTACATCGAAAACCCGCGCGGCGTCGACGCCCAGATGCAGCGGCAGTCAATTCAAACCATCACCGCCCTCCAACGCCTCGAGCAGCAAGCCCTCGGCGACCCCGAAGTACAAACCCGGATCGCCCAGTACGAAATGGCCTACCGCATGCAATCGAGCGTCCCAGGTCTCATGGATTTCTCGACCGAACCCAACAGCGTCCTCGAGGACTACGGTGCCAAACCCGGCGATGGCTCCTTCGCCTCCAACTGCCTGTTAGCGCGCCGTCTGGCCGAACGCGGCGTGCGCTTCATCCAGCTCTACCATCGCGACTGGGACCACCACAACAAGTTGAAGGAGGGCGTCGGCTACAAGGCCGAAGAAGTGGATCGCCCCACCGCCGCTTTGATCAAGGACCTAAAACAGCGCGGTCTGCTCGACGATACCCTGGTCATCTGGGGCGGGGAATTCGGCCGTACACCGATGTCGCAAGGCGGCGACGGCCGGGACCATCACATCAAGGGCTTCTCGTACCTGATGGCCGGGGCGGGCATCAAGTCCGGAACCGTCTACGGTTCTACTGACGATCTCGGCTACGCCGCTGTGGATAATCCGGTCAGCGTGCATGATCTTCATGCCACGATGCTGCACTTACTCGGAATTAACCACTTACGACTTACTCTGAAGTACCAGGGCCTCGACGTCCGCCTCACCGGCATTAGCGGCGATGTCGTCAAAGGAATCCTCTCATGATTATCGCCGAACAACTCTTCCTCTCCCATTCCGTTTGGAAGCTGCAACAAATGCAAGCCACCATCGAAGCGCGCCTACCCCTCTTCACGCCGGAGCAGATTTGGGCGAAAAGCAAACCAATTGAGAACTCAGTCGGCAATCTGATTCTGCATTTGTGCGGCAACGTCCGCTACTATATCGGCCACGGTATTGATGGCCAACCCAACATTCGGGACCGGGCGGCCGAATTCTCGTCGACCGCCCATGACGATCTCCCAGGCCTTCTGAGCTCGACCGTCGCCGAAGCCACCCACGTCCTGTCCTCCCTTCCGGCGTCCCGGCTAACCGACCCATTGCCGTCCGATCTGATCGTCCCGCCCGGCATCAACTCGGTCCTCGAACTCATCTACCAAATCGTCGGCCACTTCCAACTTCACACCGGCCAAATCATTTTTGCGGCGAAACAGCTTTAGCCAGCGCTTCCACCGCCCAACTCGCCCCCGCCGCCGAGATCCACTGGTTGTACCCAAACGGGTATCCACTGTCCATCTTCGGCTGCAACGGATGGGCCCGCGTCTGCACGAACCAGGACCCATCGGCGTACTGCGTCCGCAGCAGATAGGCGATCGCCTTCGGGTTCGTTTCGTCCAACGCGTGCAACGCCAGCCCGGTCCCGTAGGCGTCGCTCGGCAGGTCGGCGAGTTGTCCCCAGCCCCCGTCCTCGCGCTGCGCCGCCCGCAACTCGTCGGCGGCCTTGGCGATTAGCGAAGGCGTCGCCTTGCCCCACCGCAGGCCCAGCAGTCGCAGCGCCTGTTCTTCCACGCCGATTGGCTTCTGTAGCTCCAGCCAGCGTCGTGCCCGCCCGATCCGCCCCGAAAACTCCTCCGCCCGACCCGGAATCGGAAACGCGGTGAACGCGCGGATCGCGTAAGCCGTCGCGGTAATCGAACTGTATTGCTGCGGCACTCGATACTCCCGCGCCTTAACTTGGCCATCCGGCGCTTGTAAGAAGGCGAGTAACTGGACTTCGGCGTCGGTCAACTTATCCGCCTCGTAGCCTTGGGTTGTCAAACTATCCAGCACATAGCCCGTAATCTCCGGCACCGAAAATCCCGTCCGTAAGTTCGGAATCGTCCGCGACTCCATCGCTACCAGCACGCGCAGTTCCCGATGCGCGGCTGCTTCGTCGAACGGAATTCCATTCGCTTTGGCCACCGCCAACGCCGCACTGGGCTGATGATTACTGTGGCAACTCGTGCAGCCTCGGGTCTTCCAAACCGCCGGTCCCGTCGTCTGCAACAGCGGAATCGCCCGCGCCAGCGCCTCTCGCGGCGTCTTGGCCCCCGTCGTCGAAGGGGCCGGCAGCTTCTCCGCCGCACCCTTCGCCCCGGCCTCCCGCAGTAGCTTCGCAATCGCCGTGTCGCCGAACCGCAGCGCCAACGTCAACGCCGTGTTCCCGTCTTCATCCGGCACATCCGTCTTGGCACCGGCCTTCAACAACAGCGCTGTCGCGGCCCCATCCCGGTCGAACGAAATCGCCGTCCGCATCAACGCGGTATAGCCGCGCACGTCCTGCGCATCCACCGTCGCGCCTTTGCTCAGTAATAACTTCATCAAAGGCAGATGGTGTCGAATCGCCGCGTTATGCAGCGCCGTTTCTCGACGCGCCCCAATCTCGTTCACCCCGGCTCCCTTTTCGAGCAGTAACTCCGCACAGGGCTTGCAACTTACTTTCACGCTGTGATACACCGCTGGACTGCTCTTCGCAATCTTCGCCCCGCCATCGAATAAGGCCCGCAACACCATTACGTCGCCCATCGACCGGGCGGCGGCGGCGGGCGAC
>JBKJLJ010000584.1:0-10562 GCA_046597015.1 Bryobacteraceae bacterium | reverse complement strand
ACGATCCCAAGCTGAATCTACTTTACTGGACCACCGGCAACCCTTGGCCAGACTTCAACGGCGGCGATCGGCTGGGGGCCAATCTCTACTCGGACTCCTTGATTGCGGTGGACGTCGACACGGGCAAACTGAAGTGGCACTTCCAGTTCACGCCGCACGACACGCATGACTGGGACGCCCAATCGTGGCCTGTCCTGATCGACATGCCGTGGCAGGGCAAACCGCGTCAGATCGTCGTCCATCCGAACCGCAATGGCTTCTTCTATGTCCTTGATCGCGTGACGGGAGAGTTCCTGCGCGCTACGCCCTTCGTCGACAAGCTCGATTGGGCCAAGGGTATTGACCCCCAAGGCAAGCCCATCCTCGTGCCCGGTAAGGACCCGACGCCGGGTGGCAATCGAGCCTGCCCTTCGGTCCGTGGCGCTGCGAATTGGATGTCTCCGTCGTACAACGCGGCCACCGGGCTTTTCTATTTGCCGACACTGGAGCAATGCGACATCTACAGTTCGTCCGTGAAGGAGCCGAAGCCGATGATTGGCTTCGCTGGCACCGGCGGAGAGCAGATCCCCGCTGAACCCGGCCAGTTGCTGCTTCGGGCGATTGATCCGCAAACTGGCAAACGCGTGTGGGAGTATCCGATGACTGGCCCCGCCACGGCCTGGGCGGGAACCGTTTCGACGGCCGGCGGTGTTTTGTTCTTCGGGGACGATACCGGGCATCTCGTCGCCGCGGACGCCAAGTCCGGCAAGCATCTTTGGCACTTCGGGACGAGTCAGAACATCACGGCTTCGCCGATCACCTATACGGTGGAGGGCAAGCAGTACGTCACCATCTGCTCGGCGACCCACGTGTTCACCTTTGGGCTTTTCACTCCGGCAGAATAGTGGGCATGCGCTATTCGATCGTCCTGCTTTGTCTCTGCGCGTTTGCCCAGACGGACACGATCCTTAAGGAACGAAGTGCTGTTGCCGGGGTGGTGGAGGGCGCCCGCCCGGCTACCCTCTACGGTAACGCGGAAGCAATTTATGAAATCGGCTCCATCACGAAGGTTTTTACGGCCGTACTGCTGGCCGATATGGTCAATCGCGGGGAGGTCGCTCTTGCTGATCCCTTGGCGAAGTTCCTTCCGAAGTCGGTGAAAGTGCTGGAGCGCAACGGGAAGCAGATTACGCTCCAGGATCTAGCCACGCACAGGTCCGGCCTTCCGCGGCTCCCCACCAACCTCGCGCCGAAGGACCCGACGAACCCTTACGCCGACTATACGGTCGAAAACCTCTACACTTTCTTGAACTCGTACGCTCTTCCGCGCGACATTGGGGCGCAGGAGGAGTACTCCAACCTTGGCATGGGCTTGCTGGGCCATGCTTTGGCGCTCCGGGCCGGCAAGGGGTACGAAGCGCTGCTTCGGGAGCGGATTCTTACTCCGCTTAGCATGACCTCGACGGTGATCACGCTGACGCCTGCTCTGCGGGCTCGGCTCGCCCCGGGCCACGACGCTAAAGGCGCTCCGGTGCCCAACTGGGACCTGCCGACTTTGGCCGGGGCCGGAGCAATTCGGTCCTCAGTCAATGACATGCTGAAGTTCGCCGGGGCCGCTTGCGGGATTCAGCAAACGCCGCTGGCGGCGGCTTTCGCTGTGAGTCAGGGGCCGGTCCGGCTCGCGTGGCAGCAGAGCACCCGTTTTCCGGAGCCGGTTCTCTGGCACAACGGCGGCACCGGGGGCTACATGTCGATGATGGCCTGTTCTTTGGCTAACAAGCGCCCGCGGTGGTCCTGTCGAACGTCGCTCTTTCGGTTGACGAGATCGGCCTGCACCTGGCCGACGCCCGTTACCCGCTGAAAGCGCCGCAACGCGAAGTGCTGATCGATTCGGCGGTCCTGAGCAAATACGTCGGCACGTACGAACTTGCTCCGGGCGTGACCCTGGCGGTCACCCTGGCGGGCAAACAGCTTTCGGCCCAAGTCACGGGGCAGCCGCCGTTTGAGATTTACCCTTCGAGTCCGACGGTATTCTTCCTGAAATTGGTTCCCGCGGAGCTGACTTTTTCGGTGGATGGGCAGCAGACTACGCTGAGGCAGAACGGTCGCGAGACGGTCGCTAGGCGAGTTGTTGGCGCGGTACCCGCCCCGCCCTCCGCTGCCAAGGAGATTGTCCTCTCGGCGCAGGCGCTGCAGGCATTTGTGGGCCGCTATCAACTCGCGCCGAACTTTATCCTGACGGTCACCCAAGATGGAACCCAGCTATCGGCGCAGGCGACCGGTCAGCCGAGTGTCCCGATCTACCCTGCTGGCCCGAAGGAGTTTTTCTACAAGGTGGTCGATGCCCGGATCACGTTTACGGCCGATGGCTTGGTGCTGCATCAGAACGGAGCCCACATGCCGGCGAAGCGGATTACAGAGTAACACCTAGGGAGATCGCCGCGAGCGGCGGTTCAGTTCCTGCTGCCTTCGAGCTGGGTTCGCCTTTGCGGACCTCGATTCGCGCATCGCGCCTTGCCTTGACGAGCTCGTTTAGGCTTGCCTTGTCGCCCACCGGCAACCGAATTCTCCCATTCGACGATCGGTGGCCCTCGCCGCATCGTAGCCGATGCCGCTAGTCTTGCCTCCGTTCAGGTCAAGGACGGTTTCGGCTAATTATATTACTTGTCCCGCGCGCACCGAAAGCCCAGATCCGGCCCCGAGTAACTGGCTGGTACCGGCTCTACTGCGAAGGTGACCGCCTCAGCCAACCGGCTTTTGAACGATCCGCCCTTGACCGCATACCAAGTTGGTTCGTCCACCGCATAGCTCCGGATCGCAAGCGCGGTCGGCGCTGTTTGATCTGAGGTGAACTCCTTTGCGTTGCCAATCAACTGTAAGGCACCCACGGGACTTCTACCGTTCCGAAACGAGTCGGCCGAGACCAGATGATGCCAGCTATCGTCTGGGTTGTCTTCCACATTGGCCCACTGCGGCTTCGGATCATTGCCCCAGGGGTAGCGCCGGCCGTCAATTCCTCGCGCCACTCGCTCCCACTCTTCTTCGGTCGGCAATCGCTTCTTCGCCCACGCGACAAATGCCTGCGCGTCCACAATGTTCACGTTGACCACGGCAACGCCAGGTTGGCCGGCCGGGAAATCCTTCGGCAAGGACCGCTTTGTGGCCTGGCAGAACTCCTCGTACTCTTCATTGGTCACCTCACCGATGTCGATATAAAACGCCGGCAAACGAACCAGCTTTCCAGAAGCGCCAAACCGAAACTCACCCTCGGGTACCAACACCATATCCCCGGCGGGATCTTCGATCCGCTGAGGTTCGCTGAACCGAGCCACGGCTTTCCCGTTGTTGACGAGAAGATACCCTAAGCCCAACGCGCAGATCGCTGCCAGCGCCATCGCTCCGGCCACCATCCGCGTGTCCAAATGAACGCGCCGCTTGGTCGGCAGGACCGCCTTCTGCGTCGGGTTCTCGTACATCCAATCTTCTAACGCCGCGGCCACCTCTGCCATACTCTGGGTTCGTTTTGCCGGATCGCGCTCGGTGCTTTCCCGCACAATGATTTGCAGCGGCTCCGGAATACCCGCCTCCGTCATCGGCCCCATCGGAATCGGCTCGTGCAGGATCAGGAAGAAAATCCGTTCCACGGTGTCCGCTTGAATCGCCTTGCGCCCCGTTAAGACTTCGTAGAGCAACACCCCAAACGAATAAACGTCCACGAGGGGGGTGACCGGCAAACCATGGATCAGCTCCGGCGCCACATAGTGGGGCGTGCCTAAAGCAAACCCGACTTGCGTCAACGATACCTCTTCCGTCTTCACGATGCCGAAGTCCATTAGCTTCACGCGGCCCTGGGCATCAATGTGAATGTTGTCCGGCTTCACGTCGCGATGGACGAACTTCCGCGAATGCACGTACTCTAGAGCCCGCGCAATCTGCAACGCAATCGCAACCCGCTTCTTGAGCTTCATCTCCGGTTCCGCCGCCAGAGCGTCTTTCAAGTTCTGCCCGGTCAGATATTCCAGCACCAGGAACGGAATCCCGTCCTCTTCGCCGTAGTCGTAGGTCGTGATAATGTTCTCGTGCACCACCGAACTCGACACCTTCGCTTCCAACAAAAATCGAGCTCGGGTCTCTTCGTTTTGGGCGGCCTGCGTCGTCAATAACTTCACGGCCACAGTTCGTCCCAAGACCGTGTCGCGTGCACGATACACCTCGGACATGCCACCGCCGAGGAAATGCTCAAGTTCGTACTTGCTAATTCGGGCTGGGAGTTTCACCTAGAACGTTTATCGACCAATTGCCCGAAACTCTTTACTATAATCAGTAATCAATGCCGGGTTCAGAACAGGTTACGCGACTTCTCGCACAGTGGAAGGCCGGGGACAAGGCCGCACTCGATCTCCTCACCCCTCTCATTTACGATGAATTGCGCCGGCTCGCGGCCCATTACCTGCGCGACGAACGAAATGCCCAAACCCTCGGACCCACCGTGCTCGTCCACGAGGCTTACCTCAAACTCGCTGGTGGCGAGCTGCCGGATTGGGAAAGCCGGGCTCATTTCTTCGGGGTGGCCGCTCACCGCATGCGTCAGATTCTGGTGGACCACGCCCGCCACCATGTCGCTGAAAAACGCGGGGGCGGCCAGCGCGCAGCCTCGCTCGACGATGTACTCAGCTTCGCCCCGGAACGCAGCGCCGGGATCATCGCCCTTGACGATGCCCTTGACGGTCTCGCCGCGTTCGACGAACGCAAGGCCAAGGTCATCGAACTCCGGTACTTCGGCGGGATGAGCATTGAGGAGACTGCGCAGTCGCTCAACATATCGGTCGCCACGGTAGGCCGGGAACAACGGTTTGCCGAAGCCTGGCTGCAAAAATACATGACGGAGAGCGCTTAGACATGACTCCGGACCGCTGGCGGCAAGCCGAGGACCTGTTCTACCGTGCCCTCGACGAACCGGACACCAATCGCGAGGCGTTTCTAGCCGAGCAGTGCGCGGGAGACGACGAACTGCGCCAGCAGGTGGCCGGTTTGCTCGCCAGCGACGCCCAGACCAAGTCCAACCTCGCCGGCAGCGTCAAAAGCGCCGTCATCGATCTGGACACCAAGCCCCACGCCCGTTTCGTTGGCTCTTACGAACTGCTGAGGGAACTAGGGCGTGGTGGCATGGGCACCGTCTACCTGGCCAAGCGCACCGACGAGGTTTACGACAAAGACGTCGCGATCAAGCTCGTCACTCCGGGCATGGACACCGACTTCCTGCTGGCTCGCTTCAAGCGGGAACGGCAGGTGCTGGGCAGCCTGGAACATCCGAACATTGCCCGTTTACTGGACGGCGGCACCGCTCATACGGGAGAGCCGTACTTTGTGATGGAGTACATCCCCGGCGTTCCCATCACGCAGTTCTGCCTGGAGAAGAACTTATCCACGGCCGACCGGCTCCGGCTCTTCCTCCCCGTTTGTGCCGCGGTGACTTACGCCCATAGCCGCTTTGTCGTCCATCGCGATTTGAAACCCGGTAACATTCTAGTCGAAGAAAACGGGACTCCCCGCCTGCTCGATTTCGGCATCTGCAAGCTGCTGATGTCGAATCCGCTAGAGCCGGCGGACACGATGACCCAGGGCATGGGGATGATGACCCCGGACTACGCGAGCCCGGAGCAGGTGCGCGGTGAGCCGATTACGGTCGCCAGCGATACGTACTCGCTGGGTGCGGTACTTTATGAGCTGCTCACGGGCACGCGTCCGCACCGGATCGGCAAGTACACCCCCCTGGAGCTGGAACGGGCCATCTGCGAAACGGCCACGGTGCGGCCGAGTGCCGTTAAACCGGAACTGCGGGGCGACCTCGACAACATCCTGATGCGAGCAATGGCCAAGGAACCGACCCGCCGCTACGGCACCGTGGAACAGTTCGCCGAGGATATCCGCCGGTTTTTGGATAATCGCCCGGTGGTCGCGGCTTCTGATTCCATTTGGTATCGCACGCGAAAGTTCGTCGATCGTCACCAACGCCTGGTGGTGGCCACTTCGCTCGTTGTCACCGTGCTGTCGGCCGGTCTTGTCTACGCTGAGCGCCAGCGTCGCTTGGCTGAGAGCCGATTGCAGGAGGTGCGCCAACTGGCCAACCGGTTCGTTTTTGATGTGCACGACGCCGTTCGGGACCTGCCCGGCTCGACGAACGCTCGCAAACTGATCGTCACGACGGGGCTCGAATACCTGGAGCGACTGTCGGCTGACGCCAAATCGGACCCCACGCTCGCACGCGACCTGGCGGCCGGTTGGCTGCGAATTGGGGACGTTCAGGGCTGGGTATTTGGCTCGAACCTCGGCGATACCGAGGGCGCGGAGAAAAGCTACATCCGTGCGCAGGAATTGGGTGACGCCGCCGGGGATCGCGAGGGTGCCGCCATCGCCGCTGAGGCCATCCGGCATCGGGGCGACGTGGCGCATTACACGAGCAAACTTCCCGACGCGCAGAAACACTTCGACGAAGCCATTGGGCGAATCCGCAAATTGCTCGAAGAAGGGGGAGACAGGAAAGTGCTCGCCCTGCTTGCCGGTGCCGAACTGGCCGCCAGCCGCAATGAGCGCCTGCTCGACAAGATCGACGCGTCCTTGGCCAGCGCACAGCAAGCCGAGCAGGTGTACCGCTCGCTGGCCCTGGTCGAGCCGGACAACCTCGATTGGAAAACGTCGCTGGCTGCGGCCTCGGCTGGCGTCGGCATGGCGCTCGCTCGGCAAGGCAAGCTGCAGGATGCTCGTGACCAATACTCCAAGGGAGTGATCGCTCTTACGGAAGCGGTCGAAAAGGATCCGAACAACAAACGCACCAAGCACGAATTGATGCTGGCATGGAGCCACGTTGGTGATGTGGAAGGTAGCCCTTCGCTGCCGAGCCTCGGGGATCGGTCCAAGGCGCTAGCGGCGTACCAGCAAATGGCGGTAATCGCCGAAAAGCTGCTGGCGGTGGACCCGGACGACCAACGGGCCCTTGGTGACCTTGGCATTGCGCGCATGCGGGTCGCGCTGGTCACGGATGGTCCAGCGCAGTTAATCCGATTCCGCGAGACTCTACAAGTCCTCGAAAAGGCGCTGGCCGGCAACGCGCGCAACAACTTCGTCCGGCTGAACTACGCTTTCACTCTGCGGCAGTACGGAGACGTGCTGCGGGACAATGGACAGCCGGCGGCGGGGGAAGCGTCCTGGCGCCAAGCCCTTCCGCAGATGCGAGAACTGGTCAAGATGAAGCAGGGCGGCAGCGTTCGGCTTCTGCAGGAAACGCTGGCTCGCATCGGTATGTATGAGCGGAAAACCGGAAGGTCGACCGCTGCCGTTGAAGCGGAACTCGACGAGATCCTCGCAGGCGAGAAGCCGGGTGCATTCGCGGCTGATTTCAATCGGGCTAAAGGCGCGCTGGCGAAGTTCGAAATCGCCCTCGCCGGCCCTGGGCTGCCTCTTCAGCAAGTGATCAGCCGGGCGGCGGAGGTGCAAGCGGCGTGGTTTTTGGTTCGGGGTAAACCTGGATTTCAATCGAACTTCGAAAAAGATTATCAGCGCTTTCTTCAGTTGGCGAAGAAGGCAGGAGCAACGATCGAGTGACGCGCGAAGAGAAGCAACTAATCCGCAATAGTTTCGAGGCCATCCACGACGTCGCGCAGCCGATGGTGATGTTGTTCTACGGCAAGCTCTTCGAACTTGACCCCTCACTCAAGGCGATGTTCAAAGCGCCGATCAAGGAGCAAGCGGCCAAGTTGGTCGCCACCCTGCAGATCGCCGTGGACAGCTTGGACAATCTTGAACCCTTGCTGCCCAAGCTGCGTAACCTGGGGCAGCAGCATGCTGACTATGGCGTTTTGCCGCGTCACTACGAACTGGTGGAACAATCGCTGGTTTGGGCGATTACCCGGGCGCTGGAAGGCGGTTGTTCCCCGGCCACCCGGATGGCTTGGCAAGCCTTGCTCCGCGTGATCAGCGCCGAAATGATGGCCGGTGCCACGATTGGCGAAGGTTTATCGGTCACGGTTCCGCGTCCTTAGTGTCTGGTATCCTGTCGTCTGAAGAAACTCCTTATGGTTGCGCTGGAAGATGCCCCGCTTGATCTGCCGACCCTATACTCCGAACTAAAGAAGATCGCCTCGATCCACCTTTATCGTTCTCGGGGATGCGAGGCTCATGCCGTGTATGCCGAATGCCTCTTCGAACTTTGCGGTGATCCAACAGGCGGCCTTAGGCTTGGGAGCGGCCGGCGATACGCTTGCGCTGCCGGTGGAACGGCAACGCAAAGTCTCCGGTACTGAGCGGAAGGAAGCGCAGGCCGTGTTGGGTCCCCTGCAGAAGCTGTTTGAGAAGAACAAGGCCGGAGGTTGGCGGGCGGAATGGGTACGGCGGTGGTGGAAAAGGAGTCACGAATGATCAAGAAGCTCGGTGCGGTTGTTTTGTTATTGGCGTTCGGTTGGTGGGTGACCCGCACGCCATCCAATGACCGCTCCTGGCAGGCGGACGTCGCCCAAGTCGGTTGGGCGGAAATCGATGGTGATCGCGTGCGAGTTCACAACGTCCGCAACTTCGCCTGGGGCAGAACCGAGGCCGAGTTCAATGCTCGTTGGGAGGATCGCGAAGTGAAGATCAGCGACATCCGCGGCATCGACCTGTTTGTCTCTCACTGGGGTTCGCCGTGGATCGCGCATGCGCTGGTCAGCTTCGACTTTGGAGAGAACCGGTACCTGACCGCGTCGATCGAGGCCCGCAAGGAAGTGGGAGAAAGTTACTCCGCGATTTGGGGCTTCCTCCGCCAATACGAACGCATCTTCATTCTGTCGGAAGAGCGGGACGTGATCCGTCTCCGTACCAACGTGCGGACGGACGAGGAGGTTCGGCTATACCGCACCCGGATGACCCCGGCCGACTCGCAAGCTCTGTTCCGAGAGTATCTGGAATGGATGAATACCGCTCGGGTTCAGCCGCAGTGGTACAACGCTCTGACGGCGAACTGCACCAACTCGTTCACCGACTTTCTAGTGGCGCGCGGCATCGGTGGCGTTTCCCGCTGGGACTGGCGGCAATTGGCGAACGGCAAGGGGGAGGAGATGCTATATGAGCTGGGTAATTTTAACGCCCCCGGGCTCGGCCTTGCGGAACTGCAGCAGCAGGCACTGATCAACCAGCGGGCGAAAGATGCCGACCAAGCCGAGGATTTTTCCCGGCGCATTCGGGTCGGCCTGCCCGGTTTTTAGTCAAATTGTAGGGGGATGAGGCTTCTTGGCCTTGGCGCTTTCATGAGCGGACTTCGGTGTTTGATCTCGAATTCCGTCTTCGGCTTGCATCTCTACAGGCACACCCATTCGAACCGCTCGACCCCTAACGTATCCTGGAAGTAGATGCGGTATGTATGGTTCGCGATGGCAAGCCTTGCGCTGGCGGCGGAGTTCCCGGCGAAGGCGTTTCCGGATTGGAGCGAGGACACGGTCCGCAAGGTGTTGACCGATTCGGCGTGGAGCCGGGGGAAGACGGTAAAGCTGGAATGGGTGAAACGGGATCCGGGTAACATTAACCTGCGGGACATCCCGGGCGCGCTGCACGCGCCGGCCAACACCAATCAAAGCCTCGGTCCCCTGGGTGGGATCGGTCGCGGCAAAAAAGAGACGCTGCCAACCAAGGCCGATATCCTGATCCGCTGGCCGGGCTCACTGCCGCTGCGGCAGGCGACGGCGCTGTATCGGATCCGGGAAGAGAAGCTGGACCCGGCCAAGCTGAACGAACTGATTGGCACGCCGGAGACTTATGCAGTCGTCGAGCTTTTCGGGGTGCCCGCGGAGATCGCCCATCAAGGCACGAGCGTGATCGAGAGCATTGTGCTGCGCTCGGCGACTTTGCAGTTTGGCAGCGCCAAGCCGATGCGCCCGGTGAAGGTGGAAGCCAGGCTGCAGGCGCTTACGATGAACGTCCGCATTCTTTTTGAGCGGACGCCGGAGTTCTCGGCCAAATCCGGGGATATTGAGATCTACGCGGATCTGCAAATCTTCTCGGTGCGGGAGAAGTTTCGGCTCAGCCAGATGCAGTATCGGGGGCGAGCGGAGATTTAGCCTAACGGACCTGTTTACGAAGTTGGAAGTCGAGCCCGAAGGAGCCGTTCTCGTCGCGGAGGGCGATGACGGACCACTCTTTGCTCAAGTTCCATTCGAGGCGGACCACCTGCTGTTGGGAGCGATTCAGCGTGGTGACGAAGGTCATGGTGATGTCCTTGGACACCTGCTGCTCCACCGTGATGCGGGCTTGCGGCGTGCCTTCGAGGCCGGAGATGAGCGGGTCGATTTTGATACGGCTGACGCCGAAGAAGCGCTGGAGCTGGCTCGAGATGGGGGCGGCGATGGCGTTGCCGAGGAGCGTGTTGGCACCGGTCTGGAACAGGTTGCTGCTCTGGGAGCCTGGGCTTGTGTAGGAGGCGGAGTCCGGACTGCGGCCGACGGTGAGCAGGGCGATGATTTCGCTGGGGGCCAGCGGCGGGTCGCTGCGATAAGAGACATTGAGCTTGTTGACGGGTCCGCTGAAGTTGATGCCGACGGTGACGGCACGGATGCGGG
>JBKJLJ010000474.1:0-3880 GCA_046597015.1 Bryobacteraceae bacterium | reverse complement strand
ATAGCCGACGGGGAAGCCAAGTTTAGCTAGCTTGACGGAGGGGGCGACGAGGTCGGCCCATTTGGCTTTGCCGTATTTTTTGTGAGCGAGTTCGAAACCGCGGACGGTGCCGGGGATACCGGCGGCGCGCCAGCCGAGGAGGGAGTCGCGGGTGGGTTTGCCGTCTTGGTCGAGGAACATGTCGCGGGTGGCTTTTTCGGGGGCGCGTTCGCGGAAATCGAGGAAGGTGGTACGGCCGTCGGCGAAGCGGACGAGCATGAAGCCTCCGCCGCCGATGTTGCCGGCGGAGGGGTGGGTGACGGCGAGCGCGAGGCCGACCGCGACGGCGGCGTCAACGGCGTTGCCACCGGCATGTAAAATGGCGACGCCGGCGTCGGTGGCATGGATCTCGCGAGAGACGACCATGGCTTTGCGGGCTCGAACCGGGGTGGCGGCGGAGAGGGGGGCGAGTAGGGTAACTACCGCGAGGGACAGCGCAAGGATTTGGCGCATGATTTCCTATGGTATCGCTCTAACGAGTGGTGGCTGGTATCGCTCTAACGAGTGGTGGCTGCGCGGCGGCGCCATTCGAAGAGGGCGATGCCGGTGGCGACGCTGACGTTGAGCGATCCGATTTTGCCGTACATGGGGATTTTGACGAGGACGTCGCAGTTGCGGGCGACGAGTTCATGGAGGCCGGCACCTTCGGCACCGACGACGAGGACGGTGGGCAGGTGGAACTGGACCTGGTCGTACTGTTCGGTGCCGTGTTCGGTGAGGCCGTAGATCCAGTAGCCTTCTTTCTTGAGTTTTTCGAGGGTTTGGGCGACGTTTCCGATGCGGACGATGGGCATATGGGCGAGGGCGCCGGCGGCGGCTTTGGCGGCGACTTCGGTGACGGGGGCGGCGCGACGGTCCGGGAGGAGGATGGCGTCGGCACCGGCGGCGTGGGCAGAGCGGATGATGGCGCCGAGATTGTGGGGATCTTCAATGCCGTCGAGCAGGACGAGAAGTTGGGCGGTGGCGGGAAGTTCGGAGAACTGGGCGTAGCGTTGGCCGGAGGTGAAGGCGACGACACCTTGGTGGGACGCGGCTTTACTGGCGCGGTCGAGAGCTTCGCGGGGCTCGTAGCGAACGGGCACGTTCGCTTGTTTAGCGAGGTCAATGATGAGTTGCACCTTCGGGCCGCCGGCGCCTTTAGCGACCAGAATTCGCTCGACGGGTTGACCGGCGCGGAGCGCCTCGGTGACGGGATGGATACCTGATAAAACTTGCATGGAAATTCCATGGTAGCGCTCGTGCCGCCGAGCGGTGCATAATACAGCGAAGTGTCTGTGCGCAAAGGGCCAGAAGCGAGTCCGGAGGGAGACATCCTTTCGGATACACCGGAGATCCCCAACAAGCTTTATTTTCGCATTGGCGAGGTGAGCAGGCTGGCTGGGGTGAAGGCGTACGTATTGCGTTATTGGGAGACCGAGTTTTCCCAGTTGCGGCCGAAGAAGAGTGGGACGAACCAGCGATTGTACCCGCGTAAGGAGGTGGAATTGATCCTGGAGATCAAGCACTTGCTCTACGAGAAGCGGTATACGATTGAGGGGGCGAGGAAGACGCTGGGATTGAAGGGCAAGACGGTCGTGCTGGAAAAAGCGGCTTTGAAGCCCCGCAAGCAGGCGGCGTTGTTCGCGATGGAAGAGGGAATTCCGCGGGAAAGTTGGGACGAGGTGCGAGCGGAGTTGAGGGCGGTTTTAAAGTTGTTGAAATAGGTTAAAGAGGGGAGCGGAAGGGACGAAGAGAGGGGTAAGGTTTCCCTTTCATGATTGCTCTGACCCGCATCAACGGTTTACCGATGATGATTAATGACGATTTGATTGAACAGATCGAATCGATCCCGGATACGATTGTTCGTTTGACGAATGGTCAGAAGCTTGTCGTGCGAGAGACGCCATCGGAGGTTGTGGACCGGGTCGTAGCATTCCGCCAAAGGGTCAATCAATGTAGTCCCTTACTGACGGTAGGCCATGGCCATTAGTCCGGGGAAACTGCGGCCGGACCTAGCGACGCTGGGAGGCTTGGTAGTGGCGGCGCTCGCGATTGTGGGGGGACTCCTGCTGGAAGGAGGGTCACTGCAGGATATTGCGCAACATACGGCGTTGCTGATTGTGTTGGGGGGGACGATGGGGGCGGTGATGGTGCACTACCCGCTGAACACTCTACGAGGCGGGGTGATCCGGTTGCGGGACGTCCTATTCGAATCGCCGCGATCGAAGCCGGACCTTATCGAAGAGGTGGTGATTTTGGCGACGAAGGCTCGCCGGATGGGATTGATCTCGCTCGAGGACGAATTTGACGCGATCCAGGATCCGTTTTTGCTAAAGGCGCTGAAGATGGCGGTGGATGGGGTGGACACGAATGAACTGCGGCGGATTATGGAGTTGGAGATTGTCGTGAGAGAGGCGCGGGCGGAGCAGGAGGCAAAAATATGGGAAAGCGCGGGGAGTTATGCGCCGACGGTGGGGATTATTGGAGCGGTGATGGGGTTGATTCAAGTGATGAAGAACCTGGCGGATATCGACCGGGTGGGGCATGGGATTGCGGTGTCGTTTGTAGCGACGGTGTACGGGGTGGCTCTGGCCAATCTTCTGTTTCTGCCAGCGGGGAATAAAATCAAGGGCCGGGCGCGATTGGATAGCGAGGCCCGCGAGATGATGATCGAAGGGGTGCTCGCGATCGTCGACGGGTTGAACCCGACGCTGATCAAGGACAAGCTGGAGACGTATTTGGACGTCGATCCGGTCGCCCCGGCGCGGCCGAGTCGCCAGAAGGTGGCATGAGGCATCCGCGGCGGCGTGGGCGACCCGAGCCGGAGAACCATGATCGGTGGCTCGTCTCTTACGCCGATTTCATTACCCTCCTGTTTGCGTTTTTTGTGGTGATGTTTGCGAGTTCTCAGGCCGATAAGGGGCGGCAGCAACAGGTGTCGGACAGCATCAAGCGGGCCCTTGAGAATGATCATTTGGTGGCGAAGATCGCGGGAATTTTGGGTGGGACGCCCGACGACAAAGGGAAGGGGAACGCGCAGTGGAAAGGGCCGGGGGGGAGTCAGGCTGAACTTCGTCCGACTTTAGAGCGGCTGATGGTGGAGTTAAAGAAAGAGGTGGCCGACGGTTCGATGCAGGTCCAGATGACGCAGCGCGGTTTAGTGGTGAGTCTGCGGCAGGCTGGATTTTTCCCCTCGGGGGATGACGGCGTTTACGAGACCGCACTGGCGAGCATCGAGAAGGTGGCCAAGAGCGTGCAAAACCTGCCGAACCCGATTCGCCTGGAAGGCCATACGGATTCGATTCCGATTCAGACGGACCGCTTCCGTAGTAACTGGGATTTATCGGCGGCGAGGGCGATCTCGGTGATGGCCCTGATGCAGGAGCGTTACGGGGTAGCGAGAGAGCGGATGGCCGTAATGGGGTATGCGGATACGGTCCCGCTGATGAAGAATGAAACGGAAGAAGGGCGGGCGCGGAATCGCCGGGTTGATATTGTCATCCTGAACGCCGCGTCCGCCCTACAGGAACCGGGAGCGAAGTAGAAGCTAGTGCCCGGCAGGGGGTTTGGGAGGCTCAGACTTGGCGAGGTCTTCCTTCTTTTCGCCGGCGTTCTTTTCATCGGCCTGCTTCTCTTTCCCAGGGGGCGGGTCGAGGTACTTGATGATGATGGAGATGCGACGGTTCGAAGGATCAGCTGGATTGCCGGCCACCCGAAGCGACTGATCGGAGAAACCGCGGACCTGGGCAACCTGGTCTTGACGAACCCCATACATCTGCATGACCCGGCGAGCGGTATTGGCCCGATCCGAAGACAGTTCCCAGTTCCCATAATCGCCAGTAAACGGTTTGGCATCCGTGTG
>JBKJLJ010000441.1:0-2646 GCA_046597015.1 Bryobacteraceae bacterium | reverse complement strand
GAGGGTGACGGCGCAGTTGGGGCACTCGATCCGTTCGCCGCACCCGCGGCAGGTGACGAAGGCGGAGAAGCCCCGGCGATTGAGCAGCAGCATGGACTGCTCGCCAGCGTCGAGGCGGTCGCGCAGGGCGTCGAGCAGCTGGCGGGAGAACGGGTTCTGCGTGCGGGTTTCGAGGAACTCCTGGCGCATGTCGACGATGTCGACGATGGGCATCGGCCGTTGGGCGACGCGCTCGGGGAGTTCGATGAGCTTGTACTTGTCGCGTTGGACGTTGTAGCGGGTCTCGAGCGACGGGGTCGCAGAGCCCAGGACAACGGTGGCGCCGGCCTGCGAAGCGCGGACAACGGCGACGTCGCGACCGTGATAGCGGGGGGCTTCCTGCTGCTTATAGCTGCCGTCGTGTTCCTCGTCTACGAGAAGCAGGCCGAGGTTCTTCATAGGGGCGAAAACGCCGGAGCGGGTAGCGACGACGACGGTGGCCTCGCCTTGGCGGATGCGGCGCCATTGTTCGGCGCGTTCGGAATCCGAGAAGGCGGAATGGAGGATGGCAACGCGGTCGCCGAAGCGGGTGAAGAACTGGCCGGCGACGGCCGGAGTGAGGGCTATTTCCGGGACGAGCAGGAGGGCGCTGCGGCCTTGGGTGAGGACGTGCTCGATTGCGTTGAGATAGACCTCCGTCTTTCCGGAGCCGGTAACTCCCTGGAGGAGGAAGGCTTCAAAGACGCGGGCATCGAGGGAGGCCTTGATCTGATCGAAGGCGGCTTGCTGGTGCGGGTTGAGGGCGTGGGGAGGGCGTTCGGAGGAAGTGAGGGCGAGCGGGGCCTGGCGAATGCCGAGGAGTTGGCGGCGGGCGAGGGCGCGGGCGGTTTGGCTCGCGTTTTTGAGGGTCTTGTCGAGCTCGGAGAGCTGGTGTTCGCCGGGGTGGAGTTCGAGGAAGGCGAGGAGTTCGCGTTCGGCCTTAGGGAGTTTGAGGCCTTCGGGGCGGATGGTGAAACGGACGCGGAGTTGCTCGGCCGGGGCGCGGAGGGGATCCTTGGTCGAGATATCCTCCTCGACGGTGATCCAGCCTTTCTTGTCGAGGGAGGCGAGGGCGGACTTAGCGGCGGGGAGTTTCTTGAGTAAGTGAGCGGCGGAGAGGCTGCGGCGTTCGAGGAGGCGTAGGAGTTGGATGGCGGGTTCTTCGTCCTCGGTTTGGAAGAGGAGTTGGCGGAGTACGTCGCGGCCGGTGTCGGTGAGGGTATAGACCTTGGAGCGGGAGGTTTCGGCGGTGGTGGGGGCCATGGAGCGGAGGACTTCGCCGAGGGGGGCGCAGTAATAGTGGGCGATCCATTTGGCGAGTTGGAGCAGGCCGGCGTCGAGGACGGGCACCTCGTCGAGGAGCTTTTCGACGCGCTTGACGGCGTAGGGCGGGGCGACGTCGTGGGTGAGGAGGATGACGCCGGTGAGCTTGCGGCTGCCGAAGGGGACGACGACGCGAGCGCCGGGGAGGGCGCGATGGCGCAGGGATTCGGGGAGCTCATAAGTGAAGAGCTGGTCGACCGGGACCGGGAGGCTCAGGTCACAGTAGCGCATGGAAGGTGGGGAACTCCTGTGAGGCCGATGTTGGGGGATAAAGTAAGGGCTCGGTGGTTTGGCTCATGGGCGGAGAGCCGATGGATGGCCGGGGGATCGCGCCGACGAGCGGGGCGGGAGCCTGGAATTATGGTAACGCAAGGTGGGTGGGGAACTCCTGGGAGGCGGTAATTGGGCATCGAGCCGACGGGTGGCCGGCCTTCGGGGCTTTGGGAACGGAGCAGTTGTTAAGGGGTCACGGGGACCGTTGTCGAGGTATCGAGTAAGGGCTGGGAGGGTCGGCTGATTGGCGGCGAGCCGATGGGCAGCCGAGGCGTTGGGACTGAGAGAACGGCACCGCAGGCGTGGGAGGGAGGGTTGGCTGATTGGCGGCGAGTCGATGGGTGGCCGGGGCGTTGGGACTGAGAGAACGGCACCGTCGGCGTGGGTGGGTTGGCTGATTGGCGGCGAGCCGTTGGGTGGCCAGAACGGCACCGCCGGCGGGGGTGGGAGGGTTGCCATTGAAGGGGTGCGGAGGGCCCTTGTGAGGGCGAGGTCGCTTGGTGGCCGGGGGTTACTGCAGCCCACGAAAGAACGGGGCGAGGGCGGGGTAGAGGGCTTGATAACGCGCGTGCTGGGCCGTGTAGAAAGCCTGGTTTTGGGGGGTCAGGCGTTTAACTTCCCGGACCGTGGCGCGGCAGGCCTCGGGGACCGAGGCAAAGTGCCCTGTTCCGGTCATCGCCAGTAGGGCGGCGCCATAGGCTGAGCCTTCTTGCGTGGCCAAAAGGGAGATCGGCTTGGCTAGGATATCGGCGAACAGCTGGGACCAGAAAGGGCTCTTGGCTCCTCCGCCCGATAGGCGCACGTCTGTGATGGGGACGTTCAGGCCGGCTATGATGTCCAGGCAGTCGCGCTGGGAGTAACAGACCCCTTCGAGGACCGACCGGAATAGATCGGCGCGGGTGTGGGCGGCCGTCAGGCCGATCCAGGAGGCCCGGACCGTCGCGTCGAGATGGGGAGTCCGCTCGCCCATCAGATAGGGAAGCCACAAGAGGCCCTGGACTCCCGGTGCGGTGGTGGCGGCTTCCGCGGTGA
>JBKJLJ010000245.1:0-5796 GCA_046597015.1 Bryobacteraceae bacterium | reverse complement strand
GACCGGGGGAAGGGGCGGGTATCGCATAGTACGCCGGTAGTGGTGGCGGGGCCTAAAGGTGACGAGTTGCTGATTAACTCCGACTTACGGATTGATGCCTATGATCCAAAGGACGGGAGTTTACTCTGGCACGCGGGGAGTGAGCGGCAAACTCCGATCCCTTCGGCCGTGTATCACGACGGAACGATTTACTTGAGCCGGGGATACCGGAACAGCGACATTCTGGCGCTGCGGCCCGGGGGACGCGGCGATGTGAGCACGAGCCATCTGCGGTGGCGGATGGCGAATGGGGGATCGTATGTGCCGTCGATTGTGCAGTACGAGGGGCTACTTTATATGACGAACGAGGTAGGAGTGGTGACCTGCGCGGAGGCCGAAACGGGCAAAGCCGTATGGAAGGAACGGCTGAATGGCATCTTTTTCGCCTCCCCCGTGGCGGCAGATGGGAAAATCTACCTGCTTAGCGAGACCGGAGAGATGTTTGTGCTGAAGGCAGGACGAAAGGCAGAGATTTTGGCGAAAAACGAGTTGGGGGAGCGCTTCCTGGCTTCGCCCGCTATCGCGGGCGGGACGATCTACCTGCGCGGGGACGGAGCCTTGTTTGGCATTCGACGGTAGCCGTATTCCAAGGGAGGATTCCGGTTAGAACTCGAAGCGGCCTAAGAGCTGGAGTTGTCGCGGGCGGATACCGAAGCCGCCGTAGGAATTCGCTAAGCTCGAGATGCCTTCGGCGTTGGGCGTGACGAGGCCCTGAACATTGAGGACGTTGAAGACGTCAACATTGAAGCGAAAGCGGACCCGTTCGGTGACGGTGAAGTATTTGCCGAGCGAGGAATCCATGGTCCAGTTGAACGGGCCCAGGCGTTGCTGGTTCCGCCAGGGGTGCAGGCCGTTGTTGTAAGCAACGCGGACGACGGCTCCCGTCTGGAGAGGCAGGTAGACGAAGTCGGTGTCGTAGTCGGCGTTGTTTGGATCCGTTGGTTTGCCGCCTTTCGGCCACGGATTGATGGGCTTCTGCGCAGGCTTGTAGTTATCCGGGAGCCCGAAAACCCCGTTGCGGAGGCCGGCGGGGTTTCGGCTGTTGATGTAGCGCTCCGATATGTAGCCGTTAAACCAGAGATAGCCTTCGATACAGCGTTCATCTTTGACGTTCGAGGAGAGTTCGGGAGTGGCGCGGCAGTCGAGGATTTTGTGTTTGTTGCGATAAACCTCGAACTTGCCCATTTCACCCCAGTCCCCGGTTGGCATGGCGAACCAGGAACTGACCACGGTGCCGGTGCCCCGCATATGCCAGCCGCCGATCAGGGCTTGCATCCAGCCTCGGGAACTTCGGAGGATCGGCTTACCCTTGCCAAAGGGAAGATCGTAGCTCCAGTTCCAGCGGATACGGTGTTTGGGAACTCCGGTGTCGCGGTCATAGAACAGGAACCGGTTGAGCTCCTTGAAATCGGTCGGAACGGTACCCGGGAGATAAGCCGATACGGCCGAGGCCTGATCGTCGCGGAAGGAGTTCCCGGCGAGCCGAAGAGAGTTCGTCAGCGTGTAGAAGGCCTGGAAGCCGAGGCCGTTCTTGAAGCGGCGCTCCAGTTCGAGGGCCCAGGTGGAGGAGTTGATGTAGCCGGTGCGTTGCAGGATTCGAATGTCGGTGTAGGCGTTCTGATCGAAGGGTCGGCGGAGGACCCCGGAGAACTCGCCAGCGGGGGTAGGACGGCCGGTGGTGAGGTAGTAGATGTAGTCGTTGGCCTGGGGATTGATATTGAAAAGCTGGTCGGTGTTGACGCCGTGTTTGCCCTTATAGGTAACGCGGACTACAGTGGAAGGCGCGAGTTGCTTCTCCAGGGCAAGGTTCCATTCGTGGATGCGGAGGCTGGGTTGGGCTCCGTCCATGCCGACGACACCTTGGCCGCGACCGAGCGAGGTCGGATTGTTCACGTCAATGACGTTCGCGCTGTTGATGCCGGTGTAGATATCCGGGACGTTGCGAATTTGGTAGTTCCCGATGCCGTCAGGGCTTTGGGCGGCGGAGTTGGGATTGTAGGTGTAGTTAGCGCGGAAGGGGGCGAGCGACGAAAACTGGGCGAGGAGAGTTCGCATGGGCACAGCGGAGATATAAAGTCCATAGCCGCCGCGAATCACCAGAGGTTTGTTGCCTTCGGTGAGGCTGTAGACGAAACCAAGGCGGGGGCCAATGTCAAAGTAGTTTGACGGGAAAAGCTGCTTTGACTTGCCCAGTTCTTCTGAGCTCTTAAAAGACATGCCGACGCGTTCGAAGTTGTTAACGATGGTGGGCGTGGTGAAGCCGCGATCGTAGTAGTACTGCAGCGACTCTGGGAGTTGGATGGATTTGCTTTTCAGGTCAAAGGCGGTTAGCTGGTTATCTTTCTCGGTGAAGGCGGGGTTGATATCCCAGCGGACGCCAGGGGTAAGGGTGAGACGGCGGGAGACGCGCCAACTGTCCTGGACGTACATCCCGTAGTTTTTCTCGCGAACGCGCATGATGCCGCGTTTCAGCCCGACGCTGTACTGGCCGGCGATGCCGAGGAACATGGCAGCCATCTCGTGGCCGGTCTGCGGGGTAGTGCCGGGATTGATGGTGGTGCCGAGGGTGGGGGATTCGAGAGCGGTGGAGAGGGCGCTATACGTGACTGAACCGGAGATGGCACCCTGGTCCGGGAGCAGATGTTGCTTTTCATCGTGGGCGCGGAAGCCGAAGGCGAAGCTGTGCTGCTTCTTGATCAGGCTGTAATTCTGCTCGATGTTGGAGATCATGCTGTACAACTGGCGCCGGTTGTCGCCTTCAATGAGGTTGTAATTCGTGAGGCCGGTCCCCGTGATATTCGGCCAGCCGATTTCGCCATAGGGGTTCGGAAGGCCGAACTCCTTCGACCAATCCTTTTGCTCCGGACCGGTGACCGTGACCGAAAGCTGCCAGGTGCGGTTAGCGAGAGTTTCGACGAAGAAGCCGGGGGAGAAGGTATGGATCAAGCTGAGGGCGATGGACTTACCGGTGACCGGGTTGTAGGTAACGTTGGCTTCTTTGTTGAGGGTGGGGGGACCGTTGTTACCGGCTGTGCCGAGGAAGTGCGACTGGCGGGTTCCGCCGTTGACTTTGAAAAAGAAGCTGTCCTTTTCGGTGAAGCGATGGTCGACGCGGAGGACCGTGGGGGAGTCGCTCAGATTCGGGAACGCTCCGGCGGGGACGGCCAGGCGAAGGTTCGTAAAGGCGACCGGGTTCGTAATGTCGGTCGGCATCGGTGTGATGTCGAAGATCCGTTTGGTGAGGGGGTTGAGGCGATTGAGAGGAATCTGGTTGTTGGGGAAGCGATCGCGGACGGTGACCAGGCGGCCGTTGGGGAACTCTTCGGTGCGGGTGGTGAGGGGATCGTAAATATCGATGCGACGGCCTTGGGCGTCGGCAAGGGCCGAGAAATCGCCTACGCGCATGGCGGCGGTGGGGACGCGGAAATCGCGGGTGACGCCTTGGACCCACTCGCTGCCTTCGCGAGTGAAGAAGAAGAAGCTGCGGTTTTTGCCGTTGTAGAGAGTTTTGCGGCCATTGGCTCCAAAGGAAGGGATAACGATGGGCCCGCCCACCGAGCCGCCGAACTCGTTGCGGATCAGCTTGGGGGTTTGGAAGGGTCGGCCATCGAGGAAGACGTCTTGCCGGGCGCGGGCGACTCCGAAGCCGTTGTTGCGATGCGTTTCGAAGACGGCGAGTTGGAGGCAATTGGAGCCCGATTTTGTCGAGACGATGACGGAGGTGGGGCGGGTGTATTTGGCCGAAGAGGTACTGGTTTCGACGCGCACTTCGCCGATCGACTCGAGACCTTGGAGATTGGCCGAACCGCCGAATTCGCGATTGTTGGCGGCGGCACCGTCCTGGACGTAATCGGTGGAATAGGACATCAGGCCGGAGACGCGAATCGAGCCGCCGGCGCCGTCTGCATCTTCGACGCCCGGGGTTACATTGGCGAGGAGGGTGTTCAGATTACGACCATTGATGGGCAATTCTTTGATGCGCTGGGAATCGAGGGTGGAAGCGTCCGTGGGGTCGGTCGTATTGACGAGCGCAATGGAATCGGTGACGACGACTGTTTCGGTTACCTGGCCGGGGAGCAGCACGGGGTCAATGACGGCGACGCGACCCGTTTCCAGGTTAAGATCCCCTTCCCAGGCCTTCATGCCGGCCATTTCGACGCGGACTTTGTAGGCTCCGATATTGAGCGGGGGTGTGACGAAGAAGCCTTCCGCGTTGGCGACGGTGTTGGTGACACGGCCGGAATCGAGGTGACGGATAGCCAGTTTGGCGCCGGGGAGAACGGCACCGGTGGGATCCTTGACGGTGCCCTGGATGGAGCCACCTCCGGCACTGGATTGAGCAAAAAGGGAGACGGCAAGGAAGAACAGCGAGACCAGAAGTGCGGGCATTGGGCTTTGATGAAGTTTATCGTACTCAGGGCGGAGGGTTATGAACGAGCATTTAATTTTGATCGAGGAAGTCGAGCAAAACGGGATTCAGCCAGTCTGAGCGGTCTTGGAACGTCGTGTGGCCAGTGCCCGGGAGGATAAACAGCTTCGCTCCGGGGATAGCGCGGTAGATGCGGATCGTCTCTTCGATCGGGCCAAAGTCGCGATCGCCAGCGACGATAAGGACGGGACGTTTGATCCTGGCGAGATCAGCCACGACAAAACCGAAAGACGGCTTCCTCCACATCGCGTGGCCCTTTTGCGCCATCGTGGACCAGTGCGCGGGACCATCGGGGGAGACGCGATTGTATTCGGCAAACCCTTCGGGGAACATGGCGGCCGCCATCTTGGGGAAGTCCTTCGGAGTACCGAGTTCCTTAACGATCTCTGGCGTGGCACCGAGGCCAACGCCGGAAGCTACCACGCGGCGAACCAGTTCGGGGTGTGTAAAGGCGAGTCGGAGGGCAAGTTGACCGCCGTCGCTCCAGCCGATGAGATCGGCGTTGCCGATGCGTAATTGAACCAGAAGCGCGGCGGTGTCTTCAGACATAGTCTCATAAGAAAGTTCACGCCCCGGAACATCCGCGGTATGGCCATGACCCATTTGTTCGATGGCGATCACCTTATGATCGCGAGCGAGGAGCGCGATCTGCTTAGCGAACGAGCTCTGGATCCCGTGCATACCGCCATGCAGAAGGACCACCGGACGGCCTTGCCCGTGGACCGCATAGTACATCTTGAGACCGTTGACGGCTGCGAATTCGGCGTGAACGGCGGGGAAGACGAGGCAAGCGAGAAGAGCCAGTTTTCTCATCGGGGCAGCATATCACCATTGGCAATTTGGGGCAGCATTCGATACCCTATGCGGAATAGGCGGCGCATTCTTTATGAAAGTATTGGTTTTTTTGGCGTTAGCGTTGCCGGCGGCGGCGGCGGAGTACTCGATTGATTCAGCGCAGAGCGGAGCTTCGTTTTCGGTTCGGCACATGATGGTGAATACCGTGCGCGGACAGTTCTCGAAAGTGACGGGAAGGGTCACCTATGACGCCACAAACCTGGCGGCCAGCAAGGTGGAAGCGACGATTGACGTGAGTACGATCGACACCCGGGAGGCGAAACGGGATGCCCATTTACGATCCTCGGACTTCTTCGACGTGGCGAGATTTCCGACGATGACCTTCGCAAGCACCAAAGTTTGGCAGGAGGGAGAGACCGTTAAGGTGCTGGGTGACTTGACCATGCACGGTGTGACGAAGCCAATTACCTTAGAGTTGTCGAAGCTACAGACGGCCGGGGGGACGAAGCTTCGCGCAACCGCCACGGGCAAGT
>JBKJLJ010000089.1:0-5721 GCA_046597015.1 Bryobacteraceae bacterium | reverse complement strand
CCTCGGTGTTAAAGAAGAAGGTCCCCGATCTGACAACGCTGGCGGCCCGGCGGGGTGGCAAGTTTCCAGGAGCCGATCTCGAAAAGATGATTATGGGGGAAACGGCTGCTCAGGCAGCCCACGGAACTCGAGAGATGCCGGTGTGGGGCCCCGTCTTCCGGCGGGTGGAGGACGATCAAGACTTGGGCTTGGTGCGGGTCCGGCGCCTCGTGGAGTACGTCCAGACGCTTGCAAAAACTAAGCGGTGAGGAGTTGGGCCTTGGCCAGGAAGGCGGGGTCTATCTCGACCCCGAGGCCGGGGCCGGTGGGAACGGTGAGCATTCCTTTCTCACTCTTGAGCGAACTGGTGGCGGAGTGGACTGGCAGGGTGTCGTCCTCGCCCTTGTACTCCTGATGGGCGCCGGCATTTGGGATACACCCGGCGAAGTGCGCGACGTAGAGAAAGCCGAGACCGCCGTCAGACATATGCGGGGTGCACTCGAGTCCCGCCGCGGCGGCCATACGGGCGACCTTCATCGAACGGATCATGCCGCCGAAATAGAGTAAGTCTGGTTGGATAACGCGGGCGATGCCCTGCTCAATAATGCGGCGAAAACCGCGCAGACTGGCTTCTTCCTCGCCGAGGGCGATGGGAATCTTTAGGGCGGCGGCGATCTGTTTGGTCTCGTCGTAATAATCAAACGGCACGGGCTCTTCGAAGAATGCGAGCTTGTACTCTTCCATCACTTTGCCGATCCGAATGGCCTGCGGGACGTCATAGGAGCCATTGCCGTCGGCATAAATGGTGAAGCGGGGCCCGAAGGTCTTGCGCGTGAGGGGGATGAGAGCCAGATCGCGGCGGGTGGATTCCGCGTCGAAGCGCATGCGTGCACCAAGCCGGAACTTGATGGCGGTCGCGCCGGTTTCGTTTACGACCTTTTGCAGATAGGCGATCTCGTCTTCGGCGGAGTTGCCCCGATGGGAACTGGCGCGATAGACCGGAATTGGCCGCCGGCCGGGGGTTCCGATCAATGCGCCGATGGAAAGGCCGGACACTTGGCCGAGCAGATCGAGAATCGCAATTTCGACTACGGCGACGCTAACCCAGAACGGAAGGCCCTGCCACTTGTAGTTGGAACTCGCCAGATAGACTTCTTCGAGCAGCGCTTCCAGATCGCGTGCGTCCTTGCCGACGAATGAAGGAGCTACCTTTTTGATCAAAATGGGATAGGCCACACTCATGACGCTGCTGTGAGCGTCGGCATAGCCGGAGAGCCCGGAGGAGGAACGGACGCGGACGATAAAGCTTCGGCCGTTGCGCAGGAGTTCCACCGAGGCGATCTTCACGGGTTCCTTGACGAGTTCCTTCTTCAGGATTGTGCTGGACATGGCCGCCGCAAGTTTGGGGGCAAGGCCAGGGGCGGCGAAGGCAGCGGCGGGTGCGGCGAGGAGAGTCCGACGGGGGATCATCATAGGGGTAGAGTAAGGCCGACGAGGCGGCAATCTTCAGCGACCATTTCGCGGACGAGAAGGGCGAATTCGGTGGTGGCTTCCCAGCCGAGCAGACGCTTTGCCTTGGAGGGGTTACCGCACAATGGAATTTTCTCGGCAGGCCGGTAATAGTCCTGGTCGACGACGACGAATTTCCGCCAATCGAGACCGGCGGAGGAGAAGGCTATTTCGACGAACTGCTGGACAGAGTGGAGGCGGCCGGTAGCGATGACAAAGTCGTCGGGCTTTTCCTGCTGCAGCATGAGCCACATGGCTTCAATGTATTGGCGAGCATCACCCCAATCCCGAAGTGGCTCTAGATTGCCTAGACGCAAGTCGTTAGCCTTTCCCGCCAGAATGCGCGCGACGGTGCTGGTGATTTTGCGGGTAACAAACTCGTAGCCGCGACGGGGCGATTCGTGGTTGAACAGGATCCCGCTGGCGGTGTACATGCCGTATCGTTCGCGGTAGTTCCGGGTAAGCTCGAAGCCGGCGACCTTGCTAATCCCATAAATCGAACGGGGGCGAAAGCGAGTGGCTTCGTTCTGGGGTGAGGCTTCGGCGGCACCGAACATTTCCGAGGTGCCGGCGAAATAGAAACGGCACTGCGGGGCGAGGTCTTTTAGTGACGCCAGCAGATAGTGAGTGCCATTGATGTTGGTCGTGAGGGTGGAAAACTCATCGTCGAACTCGTAGCTGACGAAACTGGCGGCGGCGAGGTGGTAGCACTCGTCGGGGCGGATCTTAGCTATCGCTTGATACAGCGCTGCGTAGCTTTCGAGGGAAGCCGGGTGAAGCTTTATTTGGTCACGGAAGCTGAGCACCCGTTCTAAGCGACGTTCCGGAGCTTCGAGCCCGACGCGTCGGACGAGACCGTGGACTTCATATCCCTTGCTGAGCAAGAATTCGGCTAAATAGGAGCCGTCTTGTCCGTTGACGCCCGTGATAAGGGCTCTCTTAATTGACATTATCTGATCTGGATACCCATTCGCCGAGCGATCCAAGTACTATTCCATCGGCGAACAAAGGCATCAGCGCTCATGATACTGCACCATTCGCTCCAATACCGAAACGGGTGCCGCCAATTGCAGACTGTTCCCAAGACGAGACTGAAGACGAACTTAGTGAACGAGGGTCGTAAGGGCTCAAAAAACTGATCTCGACCGTCAACCAGATAGGAGCAGTAGCCGTGGATCCACTGAAAGGGGGCGTATCCTAAATGCCTTTGCACGCAGGCGATCGCTTCGCGGAAAACGGTCCCGCGACCGCTGAGCGTCTTGTTATCGAGATGCATTCGCGAATTCGCCAGTAGGGCGTCGATGCGAAGTAATTGGTGATGGCGCGCGAGACGGAGCCAAAGGTCGTAGTCGAAGGCCGAATGTAAGAGGGGATCGAACCCACCGACTTCGCGAATGGCTTGGCAGCGGACGAAACAGGTGGGCTGGCAGATGAAGCACTCCCGGCCGAGGTCCTCGGGACGGAAGGCCTTAGTGGGGTAACTGCCGATGAGGTCGCCTTGGTCGGAGATCCAGTAGGCGTTGCCGTAGACGCCTGCCAGGTCGGGCTGATCGCGCAGGTGGGAGACGGCAGTTCGAATAGCGCCAGGGAAATAAGTATCGTCGGCGTTCAGGTAGGCGAAGACCTCCCCTTTGGCGAGGGCAAAGCCTTTGGCGATGGCATCGGAGGCCCCACCGTCCGGCTCTGAGATGAAGCGAATGAGTTTCGGGTAGAGCGCAGCGTATCGCGTTAGGATTTCGAGGGTCCCATCGGTGGAGCCGCCATCGAGTATGATGTACTCCAAATTAGAATAGTCCTGGTGAACGACGCTCTCGATGGTTTCTCCAATAAAACGCTCCGCGTTGAGACACGGAGTGACGATCGTTACGGCGAGGGATTCAGGGGTCATCTGAGAATGGCTGGCCGCGGACTCGGGAGACTCGCCCCTCTGAGTGTATCATCCAAGGAAAACGTTTACGGCGTATGGTTGACACCAGCCAATGACGGTCCTATCCTTAAGGTTCGATGCAACTCAGTTTCAACAAGAGCGGCGGCGAGACGTTGGCGCAATTGCGCACCGGCGACCGGGCGTACCTGCATCGACTGGACCTGCCGGAAGAGATGTCACAGCGATTGATGGAGTTGGGGTTTCTGCCGGGCACAATCGTGGTTGCCGCCGGCAGCGCGCCGGGCGGGGACCCACGAATATTTCGGGTTGACGGTTCTGACATCGCTTTGCGGCGGGATACTGCCAGCCGGCTGTACATTTCGGCGGAGCCGCTGTTGGAATCGGAACTGACATGAGCGATAGCGGGAGCTGCCACGGGGCCGCACCGCAGACCGTGAACCGGAAGGCAGGCCACTACATCGCGTTGGTGGGACCTCCGAACGCGGGTAAATCTACCTTGTTCAATCGGCTAACGGGGCTACGGCAGAAAGTGGCGAACTTTCCTGGGGTTACGGTGGAGCACCACGTGGGCCGGGTTCGCGATGACCACGGTCGTGACCTGTTTGTGGTGGATCTTCCTGGCATCTACAGTATGACCCCGCGTTCCGAAGATGAGCAGGTAACGCACGACGTCTTAGTGGGTGCGAATCCATCGCTCGGCAAGCCTGACGCGATCATTCTTATTCTCGACTCGACGAATTTGCAACGTCACCTTGTGCTGGCCGCTCCGGTGCTGGCCTTGGGGATGCCGACGCTCGTCGTGTTGAATATGGCGGACGATCTGGCGGCCCGCGGCGGAAGCGTTGACCCGGCGGCCTTAGCCAAGGAAATCGGCGCGCCTGTGGCTTTAATTTCCGCCAGCACGGGGGAGGGGGTGGAACGCGTCACCCATTTTCTAAGGGGGACCGGCGCTCGACCGATCTCGCCAGAACCGAAGTTTGTGTTTCCGATTCTGCAAACTCTTCCGGCGCGGCGGCGATGGGCGGGACGGGTGGGTTTGCAAGCCGGCTACACGGCTCCGGCACCGCCGGAGTGGACCCGCCGTTTGGACAGAGTTTTTCTCCATCCCGTGGCCGGTCCGTTGATCTTCCTGATCGTCGTGCTCGGGGTGTTTCAGGGCATCTTCACCGGGGCGCAGCCGATGATGGATGGAGTAGAACATCTCATCAACTGGTCGGGTGGGTTGTTGGGTTCGTATTTACCGGAAGGGGTGTTCCGCAGCCTTTTGGTCGAAGGGGTATGGGGAGGCGTGGGCAGTGTGGTGGTGTTTCTGCCCCAGATTCTGCTGTTGTTCCTCTTCATCGGGATATTGGAAGACTCCGGCTATCTGGCTAGAGCCGCGGTGATTGCCGATCGAACGATGGCGAGGGTGGGACTGCAGGGCAAAGCTTTCATCCCGCTGCTTTCGGCGTATGCCTGCGCGGTGCCCGCCATAATGGCCACGCGGACGATTGAAGACAAGCGCGATCGTTTGGCGACTGTGTTAATCGCGCCCTTCATGACGTGTTCGGCGCGGTTGCCGATCTACACCTTGCTGATCGCCGCTTTTGTGCCGAATACGCCCCTTCTGGGGCAGTTTCTGGGATTGCAGGCGGCCGTGCTGCTGGGCCTCTACGTCCTGGGTTTCGTGGCGGCGGTAGGCACCGCGCTGCTTCTGCGATCGAGCGTCTTGCGTCATGCAAAGACCATGTTCGTGATGGAATTGCCGCCCTATCGTCGTCCTTCCTTGCAGACTTTGTTGCTTCGGTTGCTGGATCGCGCGGTGATCTTCCTGCAGCGGGCGGGGACGGTAATCCTTCTGGTTTCGGTCGGGCTTTGGATCCTGGCGCATCTGCCGTACGAGAACGGAAAGCCGCCGGCGATTGAACAGAGCATCGCGGGCCGGATTGGCCGGGCGGTAGAGCCGGTGATTCTACCGTTGGGTTTCAACTGGAAGATTGGGATTGGATTGATTACATCACTCGCCGCGCGAGAGGTAATCGTAGGGACTCTGGGGACGATTTACGGTATTGAGAACGCGGATAAGGATTCACCGCCTCTGATTGAGTCCCTTAAGAAGGATCTGACGCCCGGTGGCGCCTATGCGCTGATGATCTTCTTTGCGTTCGCCATGCAGTGTTTTTCGACGGTCGCGATCGTTCGGCGGGAGCTGGGGAGTTGGGCCTGGCCCGCGGCACAATTTGCCTACATGGGATTGCTTGCGTATTTTGGGGCCTTATTGACCAATCAAGCGTGGCTCGCGTTCCGATAGTAGTACCTGTTGAATACTTCGCAAACCTCTGAAAGGGGGGAGCTTTATTCGTGTC
>JBKJLJ010000102.1:0-8496 GCA_046597015.1 Bryobacteraceae bacterium | reverse complement strand
CCGCCGCCAGCAACTCCGTCGTCGCGGCTTCCAACCCCACTACCGGCTTTTCTCTGCGGTCGCCCAGGCCGGCATCCCGGTAATGTTTCAGCCGCTCCACCATCAGGTCTCGCGTCGACGTGGGGTTCTCGATCCCGGCGAAAAGCGCCGTATGGCCGCTGTCGGCGTGAGGTCCTTTGCCTTTCGCCGCGCCGCCCCCGGCGCTACTCACGACCAGGTCGGCCAAGCCCAACCAGCACTGTAAAGGACCGGCCGAAATCCGCAGATCCTGAATATTCGCAAACGTCATCGTGATCTCTTCCACGCTCCAGATCCCGCTCCGTATCCGAATGCTTCGATCGGTCACGATGTACCAGCGAAGCTCGTAGTTCAGCCGCTGCAACTGGTAGCTAATCACCAGAAAGATCAGATAGGCCACCAGGGCGGCGATTCCCACCGCGTCCGAAAGGAAGACGCCCAGCGGAGACATTTTCGCTTGTGCCTTCAAGATTGCCAATGCGAACATTGCGAACATTAAGACCATACCAAACTGCGTCGCGGCCCACATAAAAAGGCGCCAACGCCAATAGTTCCGCCCCGCCCGAAAGACGATCACCGAATCGCTCGACCCCTCCGGCGGGGTCGGCTCGGGCGGAACACGCAACCACCGCAGCAACGGCTTAACCATTTTTTAGCGCCTCTCGAACGAGTCGAAGCTCCGCCGCCACTTCCAGCAGAATCGAGGCCAAATCACCGGGCTCCTTTCCGTGATGCGCCGCGTCGGTCGCCCCGTGCATCCTCGAGTAAAGGAAGTCGCGCATCGCCTCGGCGTCGGGAATCCCTTCGAGAACCATCTCCGAATCGCTCGATCCGCTGGCGGTTTGAATCTCAATCCGCGCTAAGCCGAGCCACCGCTCCACCGCATTCGACCGCAGATGGATATCTTGAATCCGCCCGTAATTCAGCACCACTTCGTTCCGAAACAAGATGCCCCAACTCATGCGGATCCCTTGGTCGCTGAACTCATACCGCATCGTGTGATAACGAAAATAGAGCAGAGTGATCGTCAGCGGAAAGGCAATCGTCGTCAGCGCCGCCTTGAGCACGTAATATCGCATCAAATTTTCGACGGGCCGCGTAAATGCGGGAAGGGGAGTCACCGGATTCGATACCATGAGAGGAGATCCCTAGCAACAAAAGAACTATGTCAAAACGTGAATTTCAAACTGAAGTCAGCCAACTGCTTCAACTCATTATCCACTCGCTGTACTCGCATCAGGAGATCTTCCTTCGAGAGCTTGTCTCGAACTCCTCCGATGCGCTCGACAAGCTAAAGTATCTCTCGCTCACCGAGGAGCCCTACAAGTCTCTTCCCTTCGACCCACGCATCGATCTGGAGTTGAACGAAGAGGCGGGAACGCTCAGCATCTCCGATACGGGCATCGGCATGAACGATGAGGACCTTGTCTCTCATCTCGGCACCATCGCCCGGTCTGGCACCAAGAACTTCCTGGCGAACCTTTCCGGTGATGCCAAGCGGGATTCGAACCTCATCGGCCAATTCGGCGTGGGGTTCTATAGCGCGTTTATCGTCGCTGACCGCGTTGAGGTCGTCTCTCGGAAGGCGGGCGAAGAAACTGCATGGCGATGGACGAGCGACGGCAAATCGGGCTTCGAACTCGAACCGGCCGAGCGCGCCACCTCCGGCACCACGGTCACCCTTCACTTCCACGAGGAAGGCAAGGAATACGCCAACAGCTACAAACTCCGGGAAATCGTCAAAAAGTACTCGAACCATATCGCGTTCCCCATCTTCCTTACGGCGGACGAAAACGAGTGGGACGAAACCGAAAAGAAGTCCATCAAGAAGCGCACCACCAAGCAAGTCAACGCGGCCAGCGCGCTGTGGAAGCGATCGAAGTCCGAACTGAAGGACGAGGACTACACGGAACTCTACAAGTCCATCTCGGGCGACTGGGAGGACCCGCTGCTCTGGTTCCACACCAAGGCCGAGGGCACCATGGAGTACACGACGCTCTTCTACATTCCGTCGAAGGCGCCGTTCGATCTCTTCCAGGCCGACTATCGTCCGGGCGTAAAGCTGTATGTTCGCCGCGTGTTCATCATGGACGACTCGAAAGAGTTGCTGCCCACTTACCTGCGCTTCGTCCGCGGCGTCATCGATAGCGAAGACTTGCCGTTGAATGTCAGCCGCGAGATTCTGCAGCAGAATCGCGTCCTCACCGCGATTCGGGCCGCCAGCGTCAAGAAAATCCTCTCCGAACTCAAGTCCGTCGCCGCCGACAACCCGCAGAAGTACATCAAGTTCATTGAGGAGTTCAACCGGCCATTGAAGGAAGGGCTTTACAGCGACCAGGCGAATGAGGAGACCCTCCTCGACCTGATCCGCGTGAAGACCACCACCGCCGATTCCTGGACGAGTTTCGCCGAAGTCAAAGCCCGGATGAAGGAAGGCCAGAAGGCGATTTACTTCATCACCGGACAGAATGCCACCCAGCTTCGGACCTCCCCGTTGCTCGAAATCTATAAGAAGAAAGAGATCGAGGTGGTCATCCTGGCCGATGAGATCGACGAGTTCGTCTTCTCGCGGATTGAGAAGTATCAGGACGTCGAACTCAAGTCGGTGAATAAGGCCTCGGCCGGCGACGACTTGAAGGACGAAACGACCGAGGAGAAACGAGAAGCTCTCACCCCGTTGCTCGAGAAGCTGAAAGGCGTTCTCGGCGATAAGGTGAAGGACGTGCGCCAGTCCTCCCGACTCGCCGACAGCCCCTCCTGCATCGTGACCGACGAGGAGGAGCCCTCCATGCAAATGCGGCAGATGCTCCGCGCGATGGGCCAGAAAGAGATGCCCGACGCGAAGCCGATTCTCGAGATCAACCCGGATCACGACATCGTCAAGAAACTCCTCGCCGCGACCGACGATTCACTGCTCGATGATGCCGCGTTCCTGCTGCTCGATCAGGCGTTGCTCGTCGAAGGGATCGCTCTTGAAAACCCGAGCGCATTCGTCCAAAGGCTCAACCGGGTCCTAACCCGGGCGGTCTAAACCATCTGCCGGCGGCCCATCGTCTCTAGGGCTCGAGAGCAAAAGAGACGATGGTGCCGCCGGCCGCTATCGCGACGTGCTGCCGGCCCTTGACGAGGTAGGTCATCGGCGATGCTTTCCACGCCTGGCCGGTGTTGAAGTGCCAAATGGTCTTGCCCGTCCTGGCGTCTGCGGCGGCGAAGGTTCCGCCCGATTCGCCGTAGAAGAGCAAGCCGCCGGCGGTCGTTAATACGCCGGAGTAGTTGGCTTCCGGAGCGCCGACTTGGGGCACTTCCCAGACGATCTTGCCCGTTTCAATATCGAGCGCCCGCAGAAGCTTCACCGGCGGGTTAGCCGGGTCGTTGTACGGAACGAACCAGTTGCCGGCTTGGCGATACAGGTTGCAGTCCTCGACCGCCATAACGTAGAACAACTTGGTGTCGGGGCTGTAGGAAGTGGAGTACCAGTTGGTGGCGCCCCGGACGGCTGGGCAGGTCTTGGTTCCTCCGGGCGTCGGTTTGCTGTTTGCCGTCAAAATCGGCCGGCCCTTGGGGTCGATGCCACTAGCCCAAGTAAGCCGTTCAACGAACGGTTTGCCCAGCAGAAACTCACCGGTGACCCGGTCGAGGACATAGAAAAATCCATTGCGATTCGCCTGCAAAAGCAGCTTTCGATCGCGCCCCTGGAACTTGGCGTCAACCAGGACGAGCGGCTCGGTGGCGTCCCAGTCCCACAAATCATGCGGAGTGAATTGGAAGTGCCATTTCAGCTTGCCGGTCTTCGGGTCCAAAGCCACGACGCAGTCGGTATAGAGATTATCTCCACCGCGTTCGGTGCCGTCGGTGTCCGGATAAGGGTTGCCCGTGGGCCAGTAAAGGGTGTCGAGTTCCGGGTCGTAGGAGCCGGTCAACCACGTGGCACCGCCCCCGAATTCGATGGCTTTGCCGCGCCAGGTTTCCGAGCCCGGTTCGCCGGGCTTGGGCACGGTCCAGAAGCGCCAAACCTCTTCGCCCGTGGTGGCCTTGTAAGCGGCGAGGAAGCCGCGCAGGGGGGCGTCACCACCGGCGATTCCGGAGACGACGAGATCGCCGACGACGAGCGGGGCGGCGGTGGTGCCGAAGGCTCCCTTTAAATTAGCAGGCATGAAAACCTGCCACATCAGAGCCCCTGTCAGGCGATTGAGCGCGATCAAATGCGCATCGTCGGTCGAAAAGAAGATCCGGTCGCCGAGCAGCGCCGCACCCCGCTGGGCGCCTTTGGCGGCGTCGCCCGAGATGTTGGTCGCGGTGGAACGCTGGCGATCGTAGCACCAGATCTCTCGGCCCGTGCTGCTATCGAGAGCGCAGACCCGGTTCGGGGCCGTGACGTACATGACGCCATCGGCGACCAATGGCGTCGTTTGCAGACTCATGTGCGGCAGGGCATAGGTCCACGCCGGTTTGAGCCGGGACACATTGGCGGTGTTGATTTGCTTGAGTGGGCTGTACCGGTTGGCGCTGGGCAGACCGTGGTAGCCGGGCCATTCGCCCGCGGCCGGCTTTTGGATCTTGCTCTGATCCTGGGCCGTGACGGCGGGTAAGGTCGCCTGGACCGGCCCCGTCGGGACGCCGCCCCGGGTACTGAGGTAAGCAATCAGATTTTGCTTCTCGGCTTCGCTGGCTTGTAGGGCCGGCATGAACGAACTCTTTTCGAAATCGATGCTCTGATAATCCGCCGACGTCAGCAGGTGCATCTTGCCATCGAGCGTTTGGAGTTGGAGGTCGTGCTGACCGCGGCCCTTGGCGAACCCGCGCAGGGCTTGGCCGGTCTTCAGCCGGACGTTCACGACCGCCCAGGGATCGTCCGGGCAGAAGGCCCAACTGGGGCAACTCGCCCCACTTTTCTTGCCCTTGCGCGAACTCGGGTTGCCGAGGGCCTGCTCCATCTCCCGGACCGTTAGTTCCCGACCGACACTGGACAGATCGGGTCCGTTGGAGCCGCCTTGGCCCTCCACCATGTGGCAGCCCAGGCACTTTTGGGTGAAGAGGGCTTTTCCCGCTTGGCTATCGCCAGAGGGATGGGCGTCGTAGGCGGATGAGTTCCAGGAGCGGAGGGCCGCGGCGAGTTCGTCGAGCTCTTTGGGGGGAAGGGCGAAGGCGGGCATCCCTCCGTTGGTGCCTTTGCGCACAATCTCGCGGATTTGTGCCTCGGACTTCGAACGCAGCGACCGGGTGTCAATCAACCCCGGACCGCGGTCAGTACCGGTGGCGGAATCGGAGTGACAGGCAGCACAATATTTTTGATAAGTGGCAGGGATTGTCTGGGCTTGGCACAGGAGGCAGGAGGCGAGAACGAGTACGGAGAAGATGCGTGCATGCATGGCCACCTCAGTCTATCTCAAAGGGTTCGGTCAACCGCTTCCTGGGCTATTGAGGTCGCTTCACTCGCCAATTTGCGAACGGTGAGGAGGGTTCATTGCTTTGGGCGCGAAATTCTGGGTTGAGCATTGGACCCGCCTCTGCCCCCCGGCCACTACCTTCTCCATCGTTGGGGCTTGGCTCGCGAGTTTCCCGAAGAACCAATCACGGACCTGAAGTTGGCCTCACAGGAGCTAGTTCGTATGCTCGCTAGGGCAATAACCGCCGCGTTTGTTCGGAATCCGGCAACAGGCAACGGAACCCGATGTTGTCCCACGGCTTTCCGTAGCCCTTGCGGAAGGAGAGTCGCAGGTGCTTTTCGGCGGCACTGTCGTAGGAGCCTCCGCGAATGACTCGGTCCTTCCCGGACTCCGGTCCTGTGGGATCCTTAGCGGGCGAATTCTGAAAGTAAGTCTCGCTGAAGTAGTCTGCCGTCCACTCCCAGACGTTGCCCGCCATGTCAAAGATGCCGTACGCTTTGTCCGGATCAAACTTCTTCGGCGGAGCGCCCACGTCGTATTTGTCGTTGCCCTTTTTGCCGTAAAAATTGGCCTTTTCCCTACTGTTCTCAGAGTTCAAAGGGAATCGTTCATTTTCTTTCCCGGCGCGCGCGACGTACTCCCATTCGGCTTCGGTGGGGAGACGCCCCCCCGCCCATCGGCAAAACGTGTTCGCTTGGTCCCAAGTCACCTGCACCATGGGTAGCGACGCATCCTTCCACTTCGCGTTCCACAAGGGAGCACCCGGCCGTTTCCTCGTTTTGGGTTCGTCATCGACCCACCGGGAATAAGCGTCGACGGTGGCTTCGGTAACGCCCATCCAGAAACCCTGCGTGAGGGTCACCGGATGCTGCGGCTTCTCACGCGCTTCGCAGGTCTCATCGCCCTTCGCGCAGCCCATCAGGAAGCTGCCGGGAGGAATGTAGGCGTACTCCTGACGATCGCGGGCGTTGACGTGGGTTCGTTTGGTATATACATCGATCGGCACCGGATCGGGAGCTTTGGCCACCACTGGTTTTGGCGTAAACAGGAACGGCTCGATCAGGTTTGAAAGATAGTAGGGAACCGACTTCTCCGTCGACTGGAGCGCCACGGCCCGGCGGGCAGCCGAGAAGGCTTCTTCCGCCGAGGCCCCCGGCACCGCCAACGCTGCCGCCACGCTCCGCGTGAACAAATATCGTTCCGAGGCCGGCACCTCGGCTGGCAACGCGTTTAGCTTGGAGGCGAAGGCAAACAGAATCTCACGGGTATCGGCCGACTCGGGCTCTGCCAAGCCTGGCTGAGTGGCAAAGGCAGGGATGTCGGTACTCTGATTGGCCGTCTCCAGCAGCATTAACTTCAGCCCGGCTTTCTTGAGCTCGATCGACTGTTGCAGTCCGGTCAACGAACGCGAGAGGAAATTAATATTGCCAGCCCTCGAGGTTGGATCAAAATCAATGGGGAGCAAAAAGTTAGCCCCGTCGACCGCGATCGCGTAGCCGGAAAAGTAGTATAGGCAAACGTCGCCAGGTTGGATGTTGTCGATGAACTTAGTCTTAACCGCAATCAGGTCCTGAGCTTGGGTCTGGTCCCTGACTACGGTTACCCGAAAATCGGCTTTGGTCAAGGCTTGAGCTAAAGCTTCGACCGGCTGCTCATTTGCAGGCAACGGCGGCATCTTCTGATACGCGCTGTTGACGATCAGGAGTGCCCGGCGGGCGGGCGTGACGATGGAGGGGGCTTGCGCCATCATCTCACTCGCTCCAACTATCGTCCACAGCAATACCAGGAATCGCATCGCTCTGATCTTAGCAATATCGCTTCGCCTACTTGATGTTCCAGCGAATCTCAATCGACCTGACTGCGGTGGCGCCCTTGTTCACGAGCACCATCCGTCCGTAAGAATTATCCGCCGCGGGGGGTGACTCCACCATAACCGTCAGGGGTTTGACGTCCAGGACGACAGCAATCTCCCCGGGTAGTTTGCCGCGAGAGACTCTCCCGCCTCCGTCCATAACGCCCGTTGGCCCGAGGGTAAGCTTCTGCCCGGGAGCGAGGTCGCCGAACCACGAAATGGTTCCGCTGAGGGCTCCGCCGTACTGCGTACGGTCGAGCGTTTTGATCGGCGGAGGTTCCGGATTGGGTTCCGTAACTGGCGGTTTCGTGAGGGGCGGCGGATCAACTGGTTTCGCCGGTTCTTCGACTCGAATCTTCACGTTTATCCGGGTGACGACCGTTGGGTTCTGGGCCGAGGCGATCTGCAGCATACCGGTATGCTGACCCACACCGAGCCCGGTCGGCTTCGGCCGAATCTGCAGCGTCGCCGGAAGCAGCCCGTCAGGCCGGTCCACCGTCACCCAATCGGCTCCCAGCGGAATCGAAACCCGAAACGCGGTGACTCCCGTGCCGGTCAGTTTAATGGACTTCGGGTCCGCGGACGCATCCCCGCGGCGTACCTGAAACTGCACTTCAGCAACGTCCCCTCGAATGCTGCTATCGGTCTGGTCCGACTTCTCCGATTTCACGGCGACGGGCACCACGACTAGCTCCACGAGGACGCTGCGGGTTCGGGTTCCTTCCGTGTTCTTTACGACCATTCGGCCTTGGTAAGTGCCCGGCTCCAGTTTGCCCGGGGAGAGTACGGCACGGAACGCTTCGGGGGCCTGCACCTGGGTTGACACCAGATTCAACCACGGCGTCTCCGAACTCGCGATGAACTCCTCACCCGTATCAGCACCCACTACCCCGACCTCGGCGGTCGCGAGATCCGGCTGGCCAATCTGCCAGCGCAACGAGAGTCTTTCCGTCGTTAACTTCCACGTCTTCACTGCGGTCACCGTCGATGTCTTCGCCCGCCACACAGAGTAGGCGCCGCCTCCGGCAACGCACACCCCCAGGAAGACCGCCGTTCCGATCCAGAGAAGCGGGGGTCCGCTGCCCGCGGGCGGCTGGACCGGCCCCTGGGGGTACGGAGCCGTCGCCGGCATAGCGGCGCGCCGACGCGCCGCCTCGGCCTCTGCCTGCCGACGCTCCGACTCCACCAACTGCAACTGGCGCTGACGCTGCGCATCGCGCAGGCCGATCTCGGCCCGAT
>JBKJLJ010000087.1:0-7317 GCA_046597015.1 Bryobacteraceae bacterium | reverse complement strand
TGAACCGCGCGCGTCAGCAAGCGGACTCTACTCGGCCAGACCAAAAACGAACCGGAATTCGAGCTGCCCCCTTACGTACTGAACATGCTGGAGAATGAGGAAGTTATGGCGATTGTCGCTCCGGGCTACGAATGTGACGAGTTCCTCGCCCGGTTCGGTCGTAAAAAGATTCCTATCGCGGCGTAGACCGGCACGAAGCGATCGGTGCCCTGGCAAAATCCCAACTCGGAAGATGTCCTCGTACCTAGTCGCGCAAGTACTTTATGGTGGCGGTTGGACGTAAGCCCTTGCGGACAGCACTGAACCGCGCGCGTCAGCAAGCGGACTCTACTCGGCCAGACCAAAAACGAACCGGAAATGACGCTCCCCGGCTACGTACCTAACCCGCTTTATAATTAATGACTTATGGCGATCTTCGCCCCGGACTGTGAATGCGGCGAACTGCTCCCCCGGTACGGCCGGAATGAAAATCCCAATCGCGGCACCGGTAGCAAAGCCTGGCTTACCGGATCGAAACCGTCGGCCCAGCCGGGCTATCCGTGGCCCCCACCCGAATCGCAATCGGAACCGCCGCCCCCACCGGCGCGTTCGCCGGCACTCGGGCATTGATCTGCACCAACCCGTTCACTAACCCCGGAGCCGGACCCACAAAAATCACCGGAGCATCCAGTGTCCCGATCCGTACCGTCGGCACTACCAGCGGCCGTGGAAACGGGGCCGCCCCCGGAGCCAACCCGCCATCCGGCTGGGCCGGAGTCAACCCACCCAGCCCCGTCAGGAAGATCTGCAAGATCGACCCCCGCGCTGCTGCCGTCGCAGCCGTATTCAACTCACCGTTCTCGTTCAAGACCGCCGACGGCCCCGACCCGCTCGCGTTCTGGGTAAAAATCGCCGCCGCTGTCGGAGCCACCGCGATCGTCGTCTCGTCGCTCTGCTGGCCCTGATACTCCACCCGGACCCGAGCCTCACCCGCCACGCCATAAGGCACAATCGCGCTCAACTGCCGATCACTCGTATAGATCAGCGGCGCGGCCGTCCCGTTTACCAACACCCGGGTCCCCGCCAAGCTACTCGTAATCCCATTGCGCGCCGCGTTCAGCTCCAAGGTCTTCAACACCTCCGGGCCCAGCAAAGTCCCGTAGATCGTGATGATTTCCCCGGCCGCAATCGGCCCACCCCGGAAGCTCGCCGCATTCAAAATTCCATTCGCCGCCAGCGCCGGCCGCTCCGCCGCCTGCGTCACGGTATACGTCTGGTCCAATACCTGCAACGTCCCCGTCCGCGCACTCCCCGTCAGATTTGGCGTCGCCCGGAAGTCCACCGACCCCGAACCATTCACCGCCGACCAAGCCTCCACCGTCAGCCATGGCTCCGCCGAAGTCGGCTCCCACGAACAGCCCGGCGTCCCGTTCACCGTCAACCGGCCCGTCCTCGTCCCCACCGCCAAAGTCGAACTCGTCGGAGCCAATGTCACCGCGCAAGTCCCGCCCGTCTGCGTCACCGTAAAGGTCAGGTTGCCAATCTTGATCGTCCCCGTCCGCGTCCCCGCCGTCGCGTTCGCTCCCACGGTGTAGCCGATCGTCCCGTTGCCCACGCCGCTGGCCCCGTTCACAATCCCAATCCACCCCGTCGACGATTGCGCCGTCCAGACACACGTCGTCGTCACGGCAATCGATCCATTCGAGGCGTTCGAAGCCACCTGCACGCTCGTCGGGTTGATCCCCAACTCGCAGTTCGCCCCGGCCTGCGTCACCGCCAACTGCCGATTCCCAATCGTAATCGTCCCCTGCCTGCTACCCGGCGTCGTATTCGCCGCCACCCGGAACGAGATCGTCCCGTCCGCGCTCCCCGCCGCGGCCGAAGTAAAGCTGATCCAGGGCACACTCGACGCCCCTTGCCAACTGCAGCCGCTCGCGGCCTGGACGTTCACCGAAGAATCGCCCCCGCCCGCCGCCGCCTCGTAGCTCGAAGGGCTCAAGCTGATGCTGCAAGCCACCGCCGACTGCTGCACCGTAAACGCCACATTACCAATCGTTATGGATCCCGTCCTCACCTGCGTCAGGATGTTCGGCGCCGCCACCCAGGAAATCGATCCGTTACCCGTCCCACTCGTCACCGAACTTACCGTCAGCCAATCCACCGTGCTCACCGTCTGCCAGGCGCAGTTCGTCACTAAATTAAAGGTCCCGCTGCCACCAATAGACAGCACGGTCGTGCTCGTCGGTGAGATCTGGTAGTTGCACGTCAGGCCTTCTTGCGTTACCGAAAAGACGGCATTGCCAATCGAGATGTTCCCGGTTCGCCGCTCCGCCGTCGTGTTAACCGCCGCCGTCCAACTCACGGTACCGTTCCCTGTCCCGCTCGCACCGGACGAAATAGTCAACCAAGTCGCATCGCTCGTCGCGTTCCGGGTGCACGCCGAGTTCGTCGCCGTCACCGTGATCGTCCCCACGTCCCCAGCCGACCGCACACTCGCAAAAGTCGGGCCCAGTGTAAAGCTGCAAGCCGCCCCCTGCGTAATCGAAAAAGTCGCCGATCCAATCGTGATCGTCCCTGTCCGCGAGGCCGCATCAGGGTTCGCCGCCACACTATAGCTGATCGCCCCACTGTTCATCCCCGCCGAGGGGTTCACCTGAATCCAGCTATCGTTGGCGACTGCCGTCCAGGAACAGCCATTCTGCGTCGTCATTGCAGTCGACCCGGACCCGCCCGTATTTGCCACCGAGGCGCTGTTCGGCGACAGACTGTTGGTGCAGGTAATCCCCGGCTGGGTCACCGTGAACGTTGCCAAGCCACCATTTACCGAAATCGTCCCCACTCGCTGCTGCACGGTCGTGTTCGCCTGCACGTTGTAGCCAATCGTCGAAGGGTTTGCCGTCCCGCCACCAAAGGAAATCGAGATCCACTCCGCGTTCGACGCCACCGTCTTATTGCAAGTCGAAGGAGTGCCGGTGGCATTGAACGTCCCGTTGCCTCCTCCCACCGCCGCAAACGCCCCGTTGTTGTTCAGGGCAACGCTCGAGCATTGCGGGAAGGCGGTTCCTGCCGCAAGGCACACGAACAGTAGGTTCCAAAAGGCGCGTACGGGCATCGAGGACATAGAACCCAATTGTCGTCCGAAAGTTGTGCGCTGCGGGCGCCGTCGGCAACTCCGGTTGCTACAATGATGGACTGTTACCCATGAGCGACCTTAAGCAACTGATCCGGGAGATCCCGGACTGGCCCAAACCGGGCATTCTCTTCTACGACATCACCACCTTGATGAAAGACGGCCCCGGCTTTGCCCAGGTCATCGATGGCCTCGTGGCTACCGTCCAGCCCGCTGACGTCGACGTCGTCATCGGCATCGAAGCCCGCGGCTTCTTCTTCGCCCCGACCGTCGCCAAAGCGCTCGGCAAAGGCTTCGTTCCCGTCAGGAAGCCGAAGAAGCTACCCGCCGCCGTCGAGGCCGTCGAGTACGCTCTCGAATACGGCACCGACTCCCTAGAAATCCACCGCGATGCCATAACCCCCGGCCAGCGCGTCCTCATCGTCGATGACGTCCTCGCCACCGGCGGCACCGCCGCCGCCGTCGCCGCACTCGTTGAACGACTCGGCGGGATCGTCGCCGGCCTCTCGTTCGTCATCGAACTGCACTTCTTGAACGGCCAATCGAAGCTGGGCGGACGTCCCGTCCACTCCCTGCTTCATTATTAACCCTCCCGTGGCTGAGACCCGCTACGTTCGCGCCCCCTGCTACGCCAAGATCAATCGGCTCCTCACGGTTCTCAACCGCGGAGCCGATGGCTTCCACGAACTCCGTACCGTCTTCGAGACCATCTCGCTGGCCGACTCGCTCGAGCTGTTCTTTACTCCCGGGCGGGCAGCCGAACCCTCGCTCGAAGCCGATTTTGACGTCCCGGACAATCTCGTCCTCCGCGCCGCTCGCGCCGTCCTCGCCGCTTCCGGTGCCAAAGGCCACCTCCACTGTAAGCTCGTCAAGCGTATTCCCATGGGCGGCGGCCTCGGCGGTGGCTCCACCGACGCCGCCGCCGTCCTGCTCGCTCTTCCCGTCTTGACCGGCAAACCACTGCGCCCCGGTCAAGCCCACGAAATCGCCGCTACCCTCGGCAGCGACGTCCCCTTCTTCCTATATGGCGGGCAAGCGCTCGGCCTCGGTCGTGGTACCGAACTCTATCCTCTCCCGGAAACGCCGAAGCAACACCTCCTCGTGGTGGCCCATCCGATCCACGTTTCCACCCCCGAAGCCTATCGGGCCTTCGACCGCGCCGGTAACGGAAAATTGACAGACGATGACGTCGCCCGGTACATTGGTAGTTTCCAGGCACGCGCTTGGGAGCAGGGGAAATCCCTGTCTTCTGGCCAAGCCAGGACTTGCAACGAAAACGATTTCGAACGGGTAGTCTTCCCCCAACACCCTCAGCTCGATCTTACCCTCAAAAAACTTAAGAAATTGGGAGCAGCCCCAGCCCGCATGACGGGTAGCGGCTCCGCTCTCTTTGGATTCTTCCGCACTGCGGAGGAGGTACGGGCAGCCAAGAGCCATTTCGGCTCCGCGCGCGTCTACGCCGCGACCACTCTGTCGCGCCGCCAGTACCGAACCTCCTGGGCGAAAGCTCTCGAACAACATACAGACCTAAACCAGTGGCCGCCTCGAAGCCGGTACGCGCGATGAGATCCGACAAACTCAAGATATTCACCGGTAACTCCCACCCCGCCCTTGCGACGGAGATTTGCGAGTGCCTCGACACCGAACTCGGGGTCGCGCCCGTACGTTCCTTCGCCGACGGTGAAATCTACCTGCAGATCAAAGAGAACGTCCGCGGTGCCGATGTCTTTGTCGTCCAACCCACCTGCAGCCCCGTCGATACCAACATCATGGAACTGCTCCTGATGATCGACGCTCTGAAACGCGCTTCGGCCGACCGCATCACCGCCGTCCTGCCGTATTACGGCTACGCCCGCCAGGATCGAAAAGATAAACCCCGCGTACCCATCTCGGCCAAACTCGTCGCCAGTCTTATCGAACGCGCCGGCGCCGATCGCGTCCTCGCTCTCGATCTGCACGCCGCCCCCATTCAAGGTTTCTTTGACATTCCCGTCGATCACCTGTTCGCCGCTCCGGTCATGATCGAGTACTACCGGGAAGTGAATATCCCCGATCTAATGGTGGTCTCCCCCGATGCCGGCGGCGTCGAACGCGCCCGCGCCTTTGCCAAACGTCTCAACGCGCCGTTGGCCATCGTCGATAAGCGCCGGGAAGACGTCAATATCGCCGAGATCATGCACGTCATCGGCGACGTCCGCGGCAAGACCTGCCTGCTGGTGGACGACATTATTGATACCGCTGGCACGCTCGTGAAAGGAGCCGAAGCGCTCCTGAACAGCGGTGCCAAAAGTGTCCGCGCCTGCGCTACCCACGCCGTACTGTCGGGACCAGCCATTGAGCGCATTAGGAATTCGAGTCTCGAAGAGGTGGTTTTCTCAAACTCCATCCCCCTTCGGGAAGCCGCGTTGGTTTCGGGTCGGATCAAGCAGCTCTCTGTAGCCCCGCTGCTCGCCCAAGCCATTCAGTCCATTCATGAAGAGACCAGCGTTAGTGGTCTGTTCGTCTAGTTAGTCGAGTTTTAGGAGCCAGTATGAGAAAGGACATCACGATCGCCGCCGACAGCCGCACTTCACGCGGCAAAAACGAAGCTCGGCGGCTGCGCGTCTCCGGACGCGCACCCGCGATCATCTACGGCACCGGCAAAGATCCCGTCGCCTGTGCCATTAGTCCGAAGGAAGTGAGCAAGATTCTCCTCTCTTCCACCGGTCACAACTCCATCTTCGACGTTACCGTCGACGGTGGTGCGCCCGAGCCCGTCATGATCGTCGACTGGTTGTTCGATCCCGTTACCAACGCTATGTTGCACATCGACATGCAGCGGATCGACCTCGCCAAACGCGTCTTCGTCAAAGTCAAAGTGCATGTGCACGGCGAACCGAAGGGCGTCAAACAGCAGGGCGGTATCCTCGAAATCGTCGCTCGCGAAGTGGAAATCGAGTGTCTCCCCGACGATATCCCGGCCGATTTCAGCCTCGCACTGCAGGACCTCGAAATCAATCAGGCCATTCGCGCCCAGGACTTGGTGATGGTTGGATCGATGAAACTGGCCGTGCCGCCGGAAACGATCATCGTCCACATCGTCGCGCCGAAGATCGACCCCGAAGCCGCTGCCGCCGCCGCCGAGCCCGAAGTAATCAAAAAGGGCAAGAAAGACGAAAAGCCCGCTGCGAAAACGGCTGCTAAAACCGCCGCTCCGGCCGCTGAAGCCAAGCCCAAGAAAAAGTAATCTTCCATGCTGATCGTTGGCTTGGGTAATCCTGGCGAAGAGTACGACAACACGTACCACAACCTGGGATTCCTGGCCATCGATCGGCTCGCCGCCGCTCACGGCATCCGCGTTACGCGGGCCGAAGGCAAGGCGATCACTGGAGTCGGGCGAATCGCTGGCACGGATGTCGTGCTGGCAAAACCCCAAACCTACATGAATGTGAGTGGCGGCTCCGTTAAAGAGCTGCTGGCAAAATACACGCTTCCAGTCGATCGGTTATTGTTGATCTACGATGAACTCGCCCTCGACTGGGGCTCGATGCGGATTCGGCCGAAAGGCTCAGCGGGCGGACACAATGGTGTTAGTTCGATCATTCGCAGCGTGGGAACAGAAGAAATTGCACGGATTCGACTGGGCATTCGTCCGGAACGGCCCGTGAAAGAAATGAAGTCATACGTGCTCGCCAAAATTCGGCGGGCACAGCTAGAAACGTTGGATCCGCTGCTCGACGAAGTTGTCACGGCAGTGGAATCCATCATCACCGGGGGCGTCGAAAAGGCCATGGCGCGTTTCAATGCGCGTCGCGCTCCCGGTGCCAAAGAGGAAACATGAGGACTTACGAAGAACTCTTTATCGTCAACGCCAACGCGACCGAAGAAGAACAGGACGCGATTGTCGAGATGCTCCGGGGTGTCATTACCACCGGCGGCGGAAATCTCGACAAGGTGGAAAAGTGGGGTATACGCAAGCTTGCCTACCGGGTAAACCGGCAGACCGAAGGCGTCTACATTCTGCTCGAATTCTCAACTGAAAGCGCCGAGACGGCTAAAGAAGTGGAACGCCGTCTGCGTGTGACCGATGCCGTTATCAAGTTCATCACCGTGCGGATGGATGAGAGAATGCGTCGCGTCGAGAAGCGGAAGAAGCGTCGTGAGAAACGCGCCGCGCGGAAGCCGCAAATCGCTGCCCCGCTCGCGCCAGCCGCTCCGGGCGTTCGCCC